>PMWA01000110.1:12829-46467 GCA_003166335.1 Methanobacterium sp.
GGCACGTTAATGTTGAATCCGTTGAATACGAAGTTAACGATACAATAAACAATTAAGATACTGGCTAAAACTGGTAGCTTTAGCATTTTAACTATTTAATGGATTTAAGTCATTAATTTTTATATGGTTATAGTTGCGCGTGTTTTTAGTTAGTGATTCGGGTAAGATGAAGAATCCTATTATTGCAGCGGATAATGAAAAGATTCCAGATACATATGCGGGTGCTGCTAAGCTGATTTGGCTGAATAATCCACCGAATAGGGGCCCTATTATGAAACTAAGTCCGAATGCTATGCTTAAGAGTGCTAAATTTTTGGTTCGATATTTTGAGGGTGATACATCTGTTATATATGCTTGGGCTATTGATACATTGCCTCCTGTGAATCCATCAATGATTCGAGATACATATAATACCCATAGTGCACCTCCAATTCCAAAGATGACGTAACCAAGTGCGGATCCGAGTAGACAGATTAGTAGTATGGGTCGACGTCCGTATCGATCGGAGATTCGTCAGAGTAGGGGTGCCGCGAAGCACCGATCATATCGAAGAGTACTACGGTGAATAGGAATATTAGGATGTTTCTGCTTAGTTTTGTTTCAGTTTTAGAAGTGATTTTTTATAATCTCCTTTAATGTCTAATTAATCTTATACTTATAAAATTAATTATTTTTATAGGATACTTATAAAGTTAACTAATAAGTTTATATGATTACTTATATAATTAACAATTATGTCAAATCCTGTTCAAACCCGTAAAGAATTACTGAAAGATCTAGGAAAAAAAGGGCGTGAATTCATAGCTAGAGTCATTTTATCTAACCAAAAAATCGCAGAACAAATTGGAATCAACACAATCGACCTGCAATGCCTTAACATGATCGATCTACTCGGAGGAGAGGCTAAACCAGGTGAAATCGCTAAAATGACCGGACTAACCACCGGCGGAGTCACGGTAATGTTGGATCGGCTAGAAAAAAAAGGATATATTGAACGCAAGCCAAACCCCAAAGATCGGAGGAGTACTTTAATCCATTTATCTCCCAAAAAAATGAGTAAACTTCATGCAGTGTACGAATCACAAGCACTTTCCATGGAAAAAATTCTCTCCAACTACACTGATGAAGAATTATCCATAATCATCGATTACTTCTCAAAAACATTAAGTGCTTAAAACAACCGTTCCAATATTAAAAAAAGAATGTAAAATTGATTAAATGGTCAATTTTCCATTTTAATTCTCTTAAAGGAAGTTTTATTAAGAATAATGTATAGTTTAATATATTTATCCAGGTTATATATGATTTTTCATTATTATAAGAGCAGGGTATTGGTTTTTCTTCAATCGTTACATTATTTTTTGATGCTTGATATATAAGCTCTGATTCATACACATAATCATTATATGGTATATTTATAAAATATTGTGCTACGTCTGATGATAATGCTCTGAAACCGCTTTGACTATCTGTTATATGATATCCTGTGATGGATTTAAGGTTGATGGTGGTTAATTTATTTGATAATCTTCTCATTATAGTCATTCCAGGTTGAGTACCATTGATAAATCTTGATCCGATTATTATTTTTGCTTTACCTATACCGGAGACTATTATAGGTATGCAATCGGGATTATGTTGCCCATCACCATCCATTAGGATTATAATCCTGTAATCACTATTTAATATTTTTTTAAGTCCAGTTTTAATAGCTGCACCTTTACCTAAATTATTGTGGTGTTTAATTATCCCAGCGCCTGCTTCAACTGCTAATTTTGAGGTGTGATCTGTTGAACCATCATCAATTACTAAAACATCGGAATATCTTAGAGCCTGATTTACTACTTCTTTTATGGCTTCTTCTTCATTGTAACAAGGAATTACAGTAATTATTTCTATTTTTAACACCTACATTATTTTATAATTTTTTAATAAAAAAGAGATTTTATTGTTATATTTAGCGTATCCTGTTTAGTAATATTTGTTATTTACTAAACCTATCCTTGATGGTAACTATGATTTAACCAGGAATAATAATTAATGTTAAATTAATATTTAAAGAAATCCTTAATCATGGAAAAAAATATTATAAGTAACTTTATATCAAAAATTGGAATGTTCAGTAAGTTATAAATTTATATGATGTACTATAAATTCTGTTTGAGAAAAAAACAATAGAAAAGATTGATTTAAATCCCATGTTTTTTAAAGCAATTTAAAATAACTAATTTAATACGAAAGTAAGGAAAAAAATTTATGTTCCAATTCCATAGTTCTGTGGATACCTCAAAAAAGAAGAGTGGTCAGCCGAAAGCTGTATGGGCTGTTTTTTTCACGGCTATTATCGCATTTATGAGTCTTGGACTTGTAGATCCGATTTTACCAGCTATTGCTAATCAGTTAGGAGCAACTCCTAGTGAGGTTACTTTGCTTTTTACAACATATTTCGCAGTTACCGGTGTAGCCATGCTTATTACTGGTGCGGTTTCCACTAGGTTAGGTATTAAAAGAACCATGCTTTCAGGTGTAATTATTATTGCATTATTTTCAACTCTAGCGGGACTGTCAAATACTATTTGGACAATTGATGGTTTAAGAGGGGTTTGGGGTTTAGGAAATGCTTTATTCGTGGCTACAGCATTAACTTCTATTATCTTAATCTCAGAAAATGGTGTATCCAAGGCGGTTATTTTATATGAGGCTGCAATTGGGCTTGGACTGTCAACTGGCCCTCTTCTTGGTGGTTTATTGGGAGAAATTTCTTGGAGATATCCTTTCATAGGTGTTGGTTGTTTAATGACTGTTGGCTTTATTTTTCTCTTCACTTTAATGCCTAATGAAGATGAATCTGATAGGATAATGAGAAAGAAAACTTCGTTACTTGATCCGTTTCGTGCACTGAAGCATCATTCTATCATGGTTTTGGGACTTACGGCTGCTCTTTATAACTTTGGTTTCTTCACTTTGTTAGCGTATGCACCTTTTATTATTGGACTTGATGCGCATGGTATAGGATTAGTATTTATTGGATGGGGTGTTTTACTCGCTTTAACATCAGTCTTTTTAGCACCACGACTTCAGCGTAGATTTGGAATGATTAATTCTATGTGCACGATGTTAACCATATTTGCAGTTGTTCTTTTAATTATGGGTATTTACACTTCTATACAGTGGATTATTATTGTTTCTATAATTTTTGCAGGTGCATTAATCGGAACTATCAATACATTAATAACAACTGCTGTTATGCAAGCAACAACTATTGAGCGTTCAACTGTTTCAGCTGCATATAGCTTTGTACGATTCATAGGTGCAGCAATCGCTCCGTATTTAGCTGGTGTACTCGCTGTATTATATTCACCACATGTACCATTTATTGTTGGAGGGTGCTTTGTTTTTGGCTCGGCATTTTTTGTGTTGTTAAATCGCCGTCATGTAGAATCTGCATAGATATTTTCTATTTTTGAATGTTTAATTAGGATAATTTATTTAAATCAAGTGTTTTTTTGCTTTTTACAATTGTTATAAGGCAATTCATATTCTCTTTGTTATGATTTTTTTAATTAGATTAAAAAGCTTAATTGCCTAAATTTAGTTGTTTAGGAGTAAAAAATTTATAGTTTAAACAACAAAAAAAAATGTGTAGGGATAAAATATATAATGGGGGTGAGATGAATGGATGCTGGAAAAACGAGTGGTGGGTCGATGATGGTGCTTGCTATTATCATCGCTATCATTATCTATATATTCCCATTTCTCGTATATTGGCTTGCTTGGTTATTAGTAATATTATTGTTCTTAGGCGGACTTATTGCCTTCTTGCAAGGACGATGATAATTAATAATCAAATCTGGATACTTAAAAACACATTTATTTTTTTTTTAGATGGTTGAGAATGAAAGTTTTTATTTTTTTTATAAAAGCAAAAAATTGAATTTATTAATTCTTTTAATAAGCCCTTGAATTCCTTTTTAATTGATGTAAAAGTTTTTTTGCTGATACATAAATTTTTATTATTTTACTAAATTTTATCTAATTTATGTAAAAAAATATATATTAGTAGAACATATTGATTATTGCGTTAAATAATGATAATTTTAATTTTGGGAGGTCGTTATCATGAGGGATTATACGGATGATTTGACCGTAACTAGGGTTGAAAGTAATTTGGAAAATGATGATGAACATTTATTTGTTAAATTGGGTAAATCTAATGGTTTTCGTAAGGGTGATACGGTAATTGTATTGCATTATCAAGATTTATCTAATGTAATGGATGTGAGTACTGTATCAGAGTTAAAGAGAAAATTAGATTCTTATGCTAATTCATTTAGAAGAGCTAAAGAATTATTAATGAAGTTAGAAAGCACGGAAATATATTATAAAGAGCAATTAAGTGAACTTAAAGCTCAATATAATTATCAATTATCAAGATTGAAAAATAAAATAAGTTGAGCCTTTGAAAACTTTACTATTTAAATTTTAATTTTACTTCATATTATTTATTAGATTATTTTATAGACTACTTTTAAAGCCTTTAAAATTCATCTGTTAAATTTAAATATAATATTTTTTTCAGTCTATTTTTTTATTTATTTAATTGCTTTCATGAATATTTTTATCAAATAATATTTACATATTTGAAATATTTAGATTTTTTTTTTACTTTAGTCAATTATATATTTTTTTCCTAAAATTTTAGATGGTTATTATTGCTTTTTTTTTAATTCAATAAGTATTTAGGAATTAAAATTTATAAGTGAATATAAAGTTTAAAAATAAAAGCTAAAAAGTTAGGGGGAGATTTATAATGGAAAATGATGAATCAAAGGTTGATTTGGTAATATCAGAAGACGGTCTATTAAAAAAGGAGTTACAGGATGAAATCGAAGCTCGTATATTTGCAACTGTGGAAAACCTCTTTACTTTAGATGTTGAACTTGAAACATTCGTACAGCTTGTTAGAGAGAGTGTTGATGCTAATAAAGACTCTCCCGAAAATCTTCAAATCCTCTTAGATTATTTAGATGAAATGTGGGGAGTGGTGATTACCAACGAAATTAGAGATGTGTTAGTAAATTCGCTATGTATTGTTCAAAAGAATAAAGATGAATTAGAGGATATTATAGATGAGTTAGAGGATTCTTTAAAGGAATAAACTGTAAACATAATAAGTTTTAATATAATCTATTGAGAGGAGGATTTTATATTGCCTGGAATTTTTAGAAGGGATAGACGTAGAGGTAGAAGAAGGGGTAGAAGAAGGGCTAGTGATGAGATTGACCCGGAAAATATGGATCAGTCAGTAGAAGACGATAAATCTAGTTTAACTGATGATACAGTGCAACAATTAGAGAAACTCACTGAACTAAGAGATAAAGGGATTATAAACGATAAAGACTATGATAAGAAAAAGAAACTAATTTTAGGTATTTAAATACCTAAAAGTTCAGTAAATAATTACTTCAAATTTTTTTTCTAAAATATAATTCTTATTGTATTGTATTTAAATTTAATATTATAGAATCCTTGAGATTATTTTAGTGGTTTTTGTTTTATTAATTAAACAAATGTTTTATAATAAAAATTAAACAGTTATTTAGATTTTTATAAAATTAAATTCCCTATAAAAAAAAATAGAAAAATAAATATTTTTTTTATTCAATCAAGATACATTCCCAAGGTTGAGCTTCAGTATCTATGGTGGCATAAATTTCTGTTTCAACATCTTTGAACAGATCATCACAACCGAATTTTAAATCGGCTGCTAGTTTAACAGAATACATCTTACCTCTTCCACTTTTAACTACTACGTCACCCTCTCTGGTAATGCCTACAACTACTTGTCTTATTTCTTTAGCCATTATAATTCACCTGCAAAGTTTTTTTTAATATTTTAAATAGGATATACTTTATATCAAATTTTTTTAATGTTTTTTAACAAATTTTATTTAATCCTAAAACATATATTATATTATATTTATTTATAATAAGACTATTCAAGGCGAATCTGAACTAATATTTTTTTCGAAATTTGATGGGTAAAATATGGGGGAGTTGAAAACTAACATGTCGAAAGTTGATTTCTTAGTTGAACAGGGGAAACAAGTAATCGTTGTAACGCAGATATTTGACGCGCCGCGTGATCTTGTGTGGAAATTGTATACAGATTCAAAGCTTATGCCTCGGTGGTGGGGGCCTGGGATACTTAAGACTAATATTGAGAAAATGGATGTTAGAACTGGTGGTTCTTGGCGAATTATCCAAATTGATCCTGAGGGTAATGAGTTTGCTTTCCATGGGGTGTATCACAGTGTCAAAGCGCCTGAGCGTATTATCCGTACCATGGAATGGGAGGGAATGCCTGATCATGTGTTGCTTGAAGCGGTAGTATTAGAAGAATTTGAGGGTAAAACTAAGGTTACAGATACATCTGTTTTCCAGTCTGTTGAAGATCGAGATGGGATGGTTGAAACAGGTATGGAAGGAGGGGTAATTGAGTCATATGATCGTTTCGTTGAACTTTTAAAAGAGTTGTAAAAATATATGATTACATTATAATCTTGGAAATTTTCTATTTCTAAATTTTTTTTTAATAGAGAACATATCCAATTAATAAGCTTGGTCAGTTTTTAAATAAGAAGTAATATATTGAAATAAATTTGATTTAAGATATAAAGTTTTGTAATAAAGATTGTTTTCATTACCATTTTTAGAATATTTCATAGGATTTTTGGTATGTTATAGTGTTTTCTTGGCCTATGGATTGGATAATTTCTTCTATTTTCCTGCTTTGTTTAAGTGTTTTTGAATTGCCGATTATTATTAGTTTTTTTCTTGCTCTGGTGATGGATACATTTAATCGGGTGGGATCTTCAATGAAATTCTTATTAAATTTACCTAATCTTCCGATTTTACTTTTGCAGAAGCTCATTACGATAATGTCTTTCTCTCTTCCCTGAAATCCGTCTACAGTGTTTACTTCAACTTCATTATTTTCTAAGTATTTTATTATAGCTTTTTTATGTTTTTTGTAAGGGGTTATAACTCCTATTTCCATTGGTTTTACATTATTATATATTAACGCGTTAATTATTTGGGTAACTAATAATGCTTCATGTGTGTTTTCGCATCCGCTTTCTGTTCCATTTTCATAATATTCAGCATCTATGGTGTCTATAAACGTTAATGGCGTGTTAGGGTTAATTAAAATAGTTGTTTCTTCATCTAATTGGTACTCTATAGTTTGATCAGCTATTGCTTCATATGTTTGGAGTTTTCCATCATAAAATAAGTTACTTGCAATATCAGAAATCAGTTTATTCATCCGATACTGAGTATCTAGAAAAGTACAGTTTTCAGGGTATTTATCTTTTAAACGGTTAAATATGGAATGATTTAATTCTTTTAAAAAATTAGATTTCTCTATAGGTTGTAATTGTTTATCATCCCCTACCAATATAAATTTTTTACACTTTGACAGGGGGATGAGCGACTTGTAACTAGCAACTTGACTGGCTTCATCCATTAACATTGCATCGAATATTATATTATCTAAAAGTGGATGCGCTGATGAAATTACAGTCGCTGCAATTAATTTAGATTTAGTAATTATATCCTGATCAATAAAATTCAAAAGTTCAAGTTTTTCCTGTTTCTTTTGTTCAATGGTATCATGAATATTTATCATATCTTCGCATAATTTATCTTGTTCATTTAATTTGAATTGGATTTCATTTTTATGGGACTTTATATCTAAACTTAAATATGCATTTTTTTTCTTTAAATTCTTTATACTGTTATTATAAGCCTTATTTAATATTTTATTTTTTTCAATAATTAAATCATGTTGAAATAAATATTTATTCTCACTGATATAGTCCTCTAAAAGTTCCAGAATCATATACTCTGCATTTAAAGCTTTTTGACTGGGATCTGATTCATATCTCCTCTCTAACTCATCACTTATAGTCCAATATCTATTAAATGCCCTTTGCATTCCATGATAACGTGCTTCTTTTTTGCTTAATTTTTCCTTGTATTCTTTATTATCTTGAGGTTTTAAGATGCGTTTAAGTTTTTTGGATAAATTCTGATTTTTCATTTCATTTATTTCTGATTCTAATTTATAATAATTGTCTGCTTGGGGTAAATTTGTTTCTATTTTCTTTAATTTGAGTATTTCCTTTCCAAATTCATAGTTTTCATCAGATTTAATATTTAATGATTGTATTTTTTGTTTAATATCCATAATTGAATTATCGATAGTTTCTAAGTCTTGATTTAGTTTTTTCTCATATCTAATGATTTTAAGATTATTTATCTTAACTCGCCCTAGGAGATCATTAATTCTATTATTTAAACTTAGGATTTCTGTATCAGCTTTTATTTTTGTTTCTTTTAGTTGCTTTAATTTTTTATAGGCCAATTTTATTGTTTCATCAATTTTCAATATATCCAGCCATTCAGGATATTTTTCACGCTTAGTTTGAAGAGTATATTTATTTAGGAAAGATGGAATTTCTTTATCTGAACCTACTCGCAGCACATAATTATCCATTGAATCATTTAATCTTGCTAGAATGTTGTTAATACCATTATTCGTTGAAGCAGTTATCAATATCTTCTTATTCTGTTTTAAAAGATAATTAATTAATTCTAATATAACATAGCTTTTACCAGTTCCCGGTGGTCCTATAATTAAATGGAAATTATCTGCTTCTAAAGAACGTTCAACAGCAGTTTTTTGATTCATATTCAAATTAACGGATATATCACCTATTTTAAGATCTTTAATACTTGGTTTTCCCACCCCAATAATGAAATCGAGGATTTTCTTATTGAATTCCTCTAATTTATTTTCTTCAATTTTTGTTATGGTATTATCTAAACGATCTATGATAACATTAATAATATCAATTTCAACTCTATCGTCGGCTGAGAAGCAAGAAACATCTTTTAAATTAATTTCTATTATAACTCCATTCCTGTCATTATAACTATTTATAACTGAACCGATTTTACCATTTACTTTAATTAGTGAACCACGTTCAAAACTATTGTATTTACCTATTTTAATTGTTAATGTTTTATCATTTGATTCAACATTAATAATAACGCCTGAAACGATTTTATCTGGTTCTTTACTCCTTTCAAATTTAATATATTTCCTGATATCGGAAATTAATTCCTTATATACGGCAGATAATTCAGTGACTGTCATAAAATTTACCTAAATTTCATCCCTTAACCATATCAATAGTCAAAGGTTTACTTCTCATCCAAACATCGTTGAAAAATTCTGCAGCTTTTAAAACATCACGTTTCTTTTTAATTATTACTCCTGCTTCATAATTGACGTGTAAACCGCTTCTTGTTAAATTAGCGGATGATATGATGGCCACTTTTGAATCAATAATCATTAATTTAGCATGTAATTTATTATTAAATCGTAAATCAGCCCCTATATTATCATGTAATACTCTTAGTTTATCTTTATCTGTGATGCCTGATTTGATATCTTCGTCTCGACAGTTAGTTATAACTTTAATATTCACTTTTTTATTGAAATTATTAAATTCTGTTGTTAAATATGTAATCCAAGGCGAACAAACTAATACTTCTCTTTCAGCATCTGCTAAACAACTGCGAATCTCACCATAAACTGAATTCACTTCATTAGGTGAAGTAATGATAAAATCAAAATAATTATTACTATAATCTAAATCAGATTTAAGTTTATTATTTTCCTCTTTTAAATCATTAATTTCATCTAAAAGCTCGCTTCGATCAATAAAAATCGACTGTAAATCAGCTAAACTATCCTTATAATCCCCATTATCTGCTTTTAATAAATCATTCTCCATTTTCAAATTTTTAATACTTTCTTTACAACCTCGATACTTCTTAATCTTATTGACTAATTCTAATTTATCCTCAGAAACCTCCATACTAACACCCCTATCATAGAGTTAGATTAATTAATAATTTTACTTATGATTTAATAATCGTATTACTGATAAATTAAATGTTTTATTTAGCAAAATAAATATATTCAAAAAATTTTATTTCGATAATTCAATAATAAAGAGGATAAAATAAAAAAAGTAATTTTTATAAATATTTATTTGAAGATTTAAAGTTGTTTTTATCTAATCTTGAATCAAAAAATATTCGTTTCATGAATTCATCCCTATTGGGATCTGATAGTTTTTCGTGAAAATCATTTAATCAATCTTTAAATGCATTTATTCCATCTTTTGTTATAATATAAACTTTTTTATCGGGTCTATCCTATTTTTTTTGAATTATAACACTTATTTTGTACTAAGTTTGAATAAAAAATTTGGGTTGAAGAAATTTTGTTGTTATAAAAGTATCACATAAGCTAATATATCATTTATAATTCAATTATAAATAAGAGGTAAAAAAATGAGAAAAATTGTATTAGGTGGAATAGGATTAGTTGTTTTGTTAGTGTTAATATGGGGTGGTGTATCGTTAGGGGGAGGTCATAATACACCTACTAATACTACTAAATCGTTTAGTAATGCTTATGTTTCTTTTGATTATCCTAGTAATTGGAATGTAACTAGTGATAATTCTGGTAATGGCACTATTCAGGTATATTTAACTGATTCAAATGTTAATGGGACAATTAATGCAGGGTTTTTAAGCTTACTTACAGATAGTGCTGAACACGAGCAGAGTGTATTATATCCAGAATATACTAGTATCATAAATAATAATACTACTGCTACGGGTTATAAGATAACGTGGTATAATGACAGCTTTAATCAGCAGGGAGGCACTGTTATAGGAGGTTTTATTTATAACGGAACAAATGTGTACTGGCTAGATATTAAGTCATCTAATTCAAATATATCAGCTACTGATGATTCACAGTGTTTCATTACAGTAATAAACTCTATACACTTTAAATAATTATTCGAAACTTTAAATTTGAACTTTAAATCTTTTATAGTAAAGAATTATAACTTAGATTATTTATAATTAGAATATAAAATTAAACTAGGTTTTTTATAATGCTTCCCAGTGTTTCTATTATAGTATTGAATTGGAATGGATGGGAAAATACCATTGAATGTCTTGAATCACTCTATCAAATAAAATATGATAATTTCAATGTAGTTATTGTAGATAACAATTCTGAAGATGATTCGATAAAAAAGATTAAAGATTACTGTGAAGGTTCATTAAATATTTCATATAATAAAGAAGTTAAGAAGCCTATACATGTATTAGATCTAATTAATGATGAATTTGAATCTATAAAAACTGTTTCGGATATATTTTCAGATTTTCCTTCAAATAAAAGATTAATTTTAATTAAAAATGATAAAAATTATGGTTATGCGGGGGGAAACAATGTTGGGATAAGATGTTCATTTAAACTTTTAAACCCGGATTATATCATGATTTTAAATAATGATACAATAGTTAATAAAGATTTTCTGATAGAATTAGTTAAATTTGCAGATTTTGATAAAGAGATTGGGATTATTGGACCGAAAATTTATTATTATGATAATCCGAATGTTATTAATTCTGCAGGTGGAGTTATTAAATGGAGATTAGGGATAGGTGTGAATATTGGGATTGGAGAAGTAGATATAGGGCAATTTAACGAATTTAATTATGTAGATTGTTTATTAGGAGCTTGTATTTTAATCAAATCTTCAGTTATTAAAAAAATAGGCTTCTTGGATGAAAAGTTCTTTTTATTATTAGAAGAAACTGATTTTTGCTTTAGAGCGAAAATAGCTGGTTATAAAATAGTATTTTATCCTAAATCTATAGTATATCATAAAGAAGGATTTTCTGGTCAAATGAATCCTTTAATTTTATATTATATGAATAGAAATAGACTTTTATTCTTTAAAAAACATCAAACATTCATAAAAGTATGTTTATTTACATTTTATGTTACTTTAACGACTATTATAAATCTTTTAAAATATGCTTTAGGAAGGGATTTTAAATCTATAAAATGTATCATAAAAGGTTATCGGGATGGTTTATCTCAATAAACCATTATTTCATATTCCTTTTAAGATTTTTTTTATAATGAGATTTTATAGATCAGAATAGTCGTAATTACAATTAATAGTGGTATTGAAACCATGTTAAGATTTTGCGCTAAAATTCTGGTATGATGTTTTTTAGCTGCTATTCCACCAATAATGTACCTCAAAGAAAAGATTAAGAGGAGAAACACCACTGTGATAATGTTATTGATCATTTGATTCGTGGTAATATTTGGTGTGAGACTATTGATTATAGATATCATTTTTTTTATTCAATCCTGTTTATTTATTTTTTTTATAAGAGTAATGGTAGTAATATGAATAGAGTTAAGTTACAAAGACCCTGAGAGATGCCAATTCCTAGTATGCTGTGTGTTTTCTGAAATACGTATCCATAGTACAATGATACTAGAAAAATAAAGATTATGTTTAATGGAGAATTCCAGCTGATATTTAGTATAGTGAAAAGTATTGAGGCGAAAATTATCCCTAAAAAGTTTCCCATAATATTTTCTGCAAGTTTTTGAATTATTCCTCGAAAAATAAGTTCTTCGAGTAATCCCGTAGATATTATGATAATTGAACCAGCTATAATTATATTAATCGGGTTAAAATTAGATATAAGGGCTGATGGATGGATTATATTGTATTCAATTATTCCTAATGCTACTCCTGTTAGAGCAATTATTAATTGTAATGGTAGGCTTCCAGTTATGAGTCCTGCTTTTCTCCGGCTTATATTCTGATTTTTCATCAAGATAATAGTGGCAACAGTAATTGTCACAGCTGCTATACCTAACCAATAAATTGGTTTTATTGGTATTACTACAATATTTAGGCTTATAATCATAATTAATGGTAATAAGATCATTGCTTGGGAAAGATAAGAAAATTTAATGGATTTAGTTAATATTGAATTGATTATTAAGCTTATTATTAAGAAGGATTCAATAAGGATCGCCCAAGTTGTAGAATAATATGTGGACATTATTTGAGCAAATAGAATAATCAAGATGTAATATATTAAAATTATGGATTGGTTTCTGGTTGGCTGAATATTGTCAACTTTATTTCTAAGTTTATTAATCTGAAGTGAATTTACTAATTCAAGAGGTTGAAGTTTTTCTCTAGATTGATTTATATTTAATTTTAGTTCATTTATTTTATCATGAATTTTAAGAGCGTCTTCTAGCGATCCTTCAGCTTGATAACAGCTTGAAATTAATTTTAGAATAATAATTTCCATTTGATGATTTCCGATTATATGAAACTTATTTAAAGCTTGATTGTAATAATTACGGGCTTCAGAATATTTATTTTCAATTTTCCATACATCACCAATAGATTTAAGGGATACAGCTTCACCTGAATTGTTTTTTTCATCATGGTATAGTTTATAAGCTACAATATACTTTTCTATAGCTTTATCATAATTCATTAATTTTTTTTGCTCATCACCAATTTCAAGGACTTTCTTGGCAACTATCCGACTGTTTTTGAGCTTAAATAAATAATTTAATGACTTTTTATAGTTTTTCAATGTACTATGATTTTGATTATTATCCATCATCCTCTCTCTCATTTAATCCATAATTAAGGCTAGAACAGAAAAAATTTTTTTTTAATTCGATTATTATGATTGGTAGTTGATTGTTGTAATCATAATGGACATTATAATAATTATTAAATATCATTACTAAAAGTTCTCTATAATCAGCTAAACGCACGTATGACTTAGTGTTCATATGCGAATCTGCAGTCTTCTTTTAATAGTTACTATAAAAATTAGATTAAATTTTAAAATTTTAGAAGTTAAAATGAACGCATAAATGATTTATGAAATGGAATTTAGTTTAATGAAATAGTTAATTCAAAAAAATGTGGTTTTATGTTATTTACTATTAAATTCAAAAAATTAGGATTTTGATGACTTTTAAATCGTTTATTGTATCTTGGTTTAAATTCCAAGAAATTAATTAATTTAAAATTAAGGAAGAACAAATAAATGAATACTGTTCAAAGAATAGCAAAGAATACGGGAATTTTATTCTCTGCTCAGATTATAGCTTGCATATTAGGTTTTTTTTATTCAATATATATGGCACGTTACCTAGGACCTGTTGGTTTTGGAGTATTATCCTTCGCAATTGCTTTGATTTTGATTTTCGGTGTTTTCGGTGATCTGGGTTTGAGTACTCTCCTAACTCGGGAGTTGTCTAAAGATAAATCCTTAGAAGAAAAGTATATAGGAAATTTTATTCCCATTAAAATTATTTTATCTATTTTAACCTATTCTTTATTGGTATTATTTATTAATTTATTTGGATATTCCTCGCAAACCTTAAACGTTGTTTATATTATAGGCTTGTCAATGGTTGCTAACGGATTTTCGCAATTGTTTTATGGATTATTTCAATCGTATGAAAAAATGGAATATCAATCTATTACTTTACTTATTAATAATACGCTAATATTTTTAGGAGTTATATATGGAATATCTCATGGTTTTAATGTTTCATGGTTTGCATTTGTTTATTTCATTGCGGGTTTAGCCGTTCTAATCTTTAGTTTAATCATATTTATATGGAGATATAATTCTTTTAAATTAGAGATTCATTTCAGCTATTGGAAAAAATCATTAATATTAGCGTTGCCCCTTTCGATTCTTTTAATTTTTTCTGTATTAACATCTAGAGTGGATACCGTACTTTTAGAATTATTAAAGGGTAGCACAGCAGTGGGGTGGTATAGTGCATCTTATAGGATGCTTGATTTTTTAATGTACATTCCCACACTTTACACTGGAGCAATTTTCCCTGTTTTATCTAACTTTCATGTTTCATCAAGTGAGTCCTTGAAGGTCATGTATGAAAAGTCTTTTAAATATTTGTTTATATTTAGTTTACCAATATCTGCAGCTATTACTATTCTGGCTCAACATATAATCTTGATTCTTTATCAGAATTCTTATTATCAGTCTATATTAAGCCTTCAAATTCTTATATGGAGTATACCTTTCCTTTTTTTAATGTCTATGTTTGGAACAATGTTCGTATCCATTAACAAAGCTTATGCTATGGTTAAAATAACTTTTATTAGTATGATATTCAATATTATCTTGAATTTGATATTTATACCTTCATATAGTTATATAGGAGCCGCTATAATAACGGTATTTACGGGAATACTTGGTAGTGTAATTTCTTTTTATTATCTTTCTCGATTTATATATAAAATTCAACTTAGAAGTGTAATTATAAAACCAATATTAGCCACTATGATCATGAGTCTTTTCCTTCTTTTAGTTCATATAAATTTTTTATTATTAATAATAATAGCTACAATTTTATATTTAGGGCTGTTAATGGTTTTTAAAACCTTTGAAAAGGATGACTATGATATATTTGAAAGATTAGTTCCTAATTCCATGAGGATCTATTTAATAAAAATTTATAATTTTTATATCCTAATTTTTTAATAATATTATATAGGGAAAAAAAGTTATCCGCTAATTATTATCTAATTCTGTTTAAACTAAAAAAATATAAAATCAGCCTATGAAAATAAGAGTTCAAAACAGGAACCATGTAATCATTTTTTTTTTAACCATGGAGTTTATCTAAAATATTAATTGACTTAACTTTAAAAATTATATGTTTAATAGTCTTATATGAAATGTTTTTAATGGTAAGGGTCACGAAAGCCGATGCTATAATTATAGGGTAAGCAAGATTAAACTTATTCCATAAATCAACTTTTATACAAAAAATAAATGAAATCACGCAGGTTTTATAAAAAATATTTTTAAGGGCTTTATATGATATTTCATCAGCATATTCGTGTAGGAAGTAAATACAGAGTAGTAAAGAATCGTGATACCAATTTTTTATATCTCCTGATGAGGTATTATTTGAATGTAAACGATATTTTGCTAGAGGTTTTTCTATATAATAATATCCATATTTAAATCCTATATCAATGTAAAACTGAGTGTCGTTTAAATATTTCATCCTTTCATTAAATCTTATCCCATTCAGATTATCTTTTTTAAACATAATACTGGAACCGCAAAGCCATGCACTGGGCAGATCTTCAAAAACATAACCATTTAAATCTGAATTTTCATAAATCTCACTACTATTGTAACCAGTAGGAACTGATTTGGCATCAATAATTGCTGCATTACACCATACTATTAAATTTTCATTTTTCTCAAGGATTCTCAATTGTTTTGCCAATTTGTCTTCAGTCCACAAGTCATCTGATGCTATAAATGCTACATATTTTCCACTTGAATTTTCTATACAATCGTTAATGGTCTTGGCAATACCCATATTCCTCTGATGAAATATTGATTTTATTCTTTCATCTTTTTTATTAAGCTCTGTGATAATCTTTTGGGATTCATCATTTGATGCATCATCAACTATTACCAATTCTAAATCAGTGAATGATTGAGCTAATACACTTTCAATCGCTTCACGAATAAAAATTTCATGATTATAAGAAGTCATCAAAACACTAACTACTGGCATTTTCAATCGTCTCCGCAATATAAATAATTTCATCATCTTTTAGACCAGGATACATAGGTAAGGATAATATTTCATTACAAATTTCTTCTGTTACAGGTAAAACAAACTTCATAGATGAATTTAAATAGAATTTTTGAAAATGTACGGGAATAGGGTAATGTATTTGAGTTTGAATTCCTTTATTCAAGAGTTCTTCTTTTAAATACTCTCTATTTTTACTTCTAATGACGTATTGATGATAAACATGTTTACAGTATTTTTTTTCATCTATTAATATCACATCAGACTGTTGAAGAAGTTTATTATAAAGTTCAGCAATTTTTCTACGCCTATTATTCCAGTTTTCTAAATTCTTCAATTTTACTCTAAGTATTGATGCTTGTATTTCATCTAATCTACTATTAAAACCAATAAAATCGTGATGATATTTTCTTATTTGCCCATAACTTCTCAACTGTATTAATTTTTCTGATAATTCAGAAACATTAGTAACGATCATTCCACCATCACCATAAGCACCTAAATTTTTAGTGGGATAAAAACTGAAACAACCAATGTCTCCAATACTACCCACCTTTAAATCTTTGTATTAAGCTCCATGTGCTTGAAATGCATCTTCTATTAAAAAAAGATTATATTTATTCGCTAATTTAGAGATGGGATCCATATCTATAGGATGACCATATATATGAACCACTAGAATCGCTTTTGTTTTATCAATAATTTTGTCTTCTATTTTAGATACATCTATACAATAAGTTTCAGGATTTATATCAACAAATATTGGCTTTACACCAGTTCTAACAATAGCATCGGCTGTGGATATGAATGTATGTGAAACTGTTATAACTTCATCATCGTTACCTACACCGAGGGAATTAATTGCTAAAAAAAGAGCATCGGAACCTGAATTCACACTAACTGCATATTTAATCCTTATCATATCGGAAAAATCTTCTTCAAATTTTTTAACTTCATCTCCTAGTATATAATATCCGGATTGAAGAATATTTAGAATTTTTTGGTTCAATTCTTCACTGAGAGATGAGTATTCCTTTTTTAGATTTATAAATGGGATCATCAAAAAAATCACATTTTTTTTTAAATGCAAATGTAAATCATAAATTCAGCTCATAAGCGTCATAAACAACAGCTCTAGCTCCAAATGTTTCTTTAAATGAAATTAATCCTTTATTTAAATAATGACCATTATTTTCAGTGGATATTCCTAAATCAAAATATTTTTTATCAGTATAATATTCGTTAATCAATTTGTCAATTATTAAATCTGGAGCTCTTAATTCCAAGCCTAGATCAGTTGCTCCCTGGTATTGGGCGTGAGCCACATTTTGACTTTCATATATTATAACTCCGTCAACCATCTCTCCTTCTCTTTCGGCTGCGAAAAGTTTAATATTTTCGGTAAATTTATTCCCTAAGTATTCCATTTCTCCAGCGGTATGGGTAGGGTTGACTCCATGTGTTTTTAACAGTTGTTGTTTTTTTAAATCCATGAAAGTATTAAAATCGTAACTTCTTTTGATTATCAAACCGTTTTTCTTAGCTATTTTTGTATTTCGTTTTCTATTTCTATTAAGCTGTATTTTATCAGCCATTTTGATGGTTGATGAAATCTCTCTTCTAATTAATCTAGCATTATTAATATAAAGAGCATATAGATCTTCTTCAGATGGATATATATGGTAAATATGGGGTATTGGCTTGTATAACAGGTTTTTTATACCTCTTGGTTTTAAATATTCCTTTAAGGAATCGAAAATATGTAACATTACATTCATTTTCATTTTCTGGTTGGTGATTATTCCTCCGAAGGTTAAGCCATTGTGACTAGCTAGAGAATAAATATTAATGTTTGCTGGCAATAATCCTATTGGTTTATTTTTCCAATAAAAGATCAATGAATAATCTTCAAATCTATCAGAATGGTACTCCATATAATCTCTTAGAAATAAAAATAACCCATTTTTTGACTGCATTACAAAGTTATCCCAAATTTCTTTGTCTTCTGCTTCATATTTTTTTATTTTCATCATTTTTATTCACTATAAAATATCATTGAATTGAATAAATCTTATTAAAAAAATTTTAACTTAAATGGGCTTTAATAGTTTTAAGGACTCTAAAACTGTTTTTATCAAGTGTTTTAGCTGGATTTCCCGCATAAACTCTTCCTTTTTTAGTGTTCTTTACCACTACCGCACCGGCCCCAATAACAGTGTAGTCAGATATTTTAATATGATCAATAATTGTACTATTGAGACCAATGAAACAGTTTTTTCCTAATTCTGAATGACAAGCTATCACAGAATGGGCAGCTAAAAAACAATTGTCTTTAACTTCAGTATGATCCCCTATATAGCAACCACTCCACATTATCATATTGTTTCCAATTTTAACTGAATATTGAATATTATTATTATCAAAAATAAAACAATTCTCTCCTATTTTAATATCATGAGATATTTGGGCATTTGAACTGATATAAGTTGCAAATTTGTAGCCTTTTAGTTTTACATTACTGTAGAATTGTTCTCTTAATTGATTTAATTCAGTGTAGGTTATTGCTACAAAAATATGGTGTATATGGGGTGGGTATAAGTTTTCTAGTTCTTCAAATGGAACCACTGGTAATTTTAAGAATTTATTGTTTTTAATATACTCTCTTTCCACAGTGAAAGCTACCACGTGGTAAGAGGAGTCGTTTGTGAAGCGTTCATATGCAATTTCTGCGAATTCACCATTGCCTACAATAACAAGATATTTAGTCATGGTATCATCATACTTTTTTTATTATATGCTCAAAAAATTTTGATCGCCATTTAATTGTTTACAATTACTCTGATCTCTGATGTAATCATCTTCGTCATAGAGTTCAGATGCTAAAACCAAGCATACCGATCCTGAAGAAAAATTTTCAAGTTCACGCCAAATCATTTTAGGTATGTAAAGACCATAATAGGATCTATTCATATGATAACTCTCCTTATTATTGCCATCATCTAATATAACATCAAAACTTCCATTAGCAGCAATAATAAACTGTTCTAAAGTTTTATGGGCATGACCACCTCTACTTTCCCCTCCAGGAACGTCGTAAAGATAATAAACTCTTTTTATCGGGAAGGGTATATGTTCATTCTCTTCAATGAATGTCAGGTTTCCCTTTACATTTTCGACTTTAGGAAGGTAAATGAGTTTACATTTTGATATTTGCGGTGCATTGAACATTATAAAGACCTTTATTCGAGTTCATAAATTCATGTTTTATTCTATTATTTTGTCGTCACAAAAAGGTTGTACTTTAACATAAAATCACTTTTTCACAAAATATGTTAGATGAAAATAGATCATTATTTAGTGTAGTATTATAAAATTATATGATTGGGAATATGTATGGAATAGAATAATAATAATTATCCATTGCATATTAACTTATTAATAAAAATTGAACAAGGTTGAATTAGGGGGGTGTACATATGAAATCAAAATCTGAAAATAAAATGAATAGAGTAACAATATCAATTCCTAAAGATCTAGATTTAAATTTCCGCCAGAAAGCTGCTTTAAAATTTTCCTTTAGAAGAGGCTGGTATGGAAAAGCAATATTAGAGGCCATAGAGCTTTGGATTACTCAACAAACAAAAAAATTTGAGGATATTCCTGATGAAACTAGTAATTATCTTTGGAACAGAGTCAAAAGAAAAATAAATGCTGATACAGATGATCCGCAGCAAATGGTAGAATCCATTGTTGATCATTTCAAGAATTTAAAGTATGCTGAAAATATAAGATATGAAATGAATAATAATAAAATTATAATTAAAAAAGAAAATCCATTCGAATCTTACATTCCATACTTAATAACACGAGAAAATGATTCTATTTATTTAAACTGTCCAGTAAAAGCTATTGCTGGTGCAGCTCTAAAAGAGTTAACCGGAGAAGATTATTACATAACTTCTAATGAAAATTCTTTAATATATGCTTATAACGAATCTAAATTTCTAGATAAAGAACTTCTACATGAAAAGACGTCCGCAGTTCATTCGTCTCAATCTTTATGAAACCACTTATCTGTTCTAATAATTCGTAGGCCAATTTTAAAGGTATATTATTCTCGTATTCGGTCCAAATAACCATTTTAGGTCCATCATCAACTACCTTGATGGTTATTTTACCTTTATTGGAATCAAATCTAATGAACGTTCTAATTTTTTCATGTCCCAATGAACTTAATCTATAAGCAATTATATCATTTACAACAAGACCACAGAGCATTAACATGTCTAAGGTCATTGGAGCTGAGCCTTCAAATTCTAATTCAGCTAATTTGTTATTTATTCGGAAAACTTCGGAGTATAAGATCTCTACATATTCTCTGAAATCAACGTATTCCACATCTTCATAACTTGATAGTTTTTCATGAATATATTGAATAATGATCATATTCAGTTTATTCTGGGTTTCATTTAGTTTGCGGTCTATTTCTTCATCAATTTGTAAAAGATTAATCGTCGTATATAAAATATTCAAAAGTCTATTGTTAAACTCCTGAGAAATTACTCTTTTTCCCTTAATTAATTTAATTAAATCTTTTTCAGTTTTTTTAAACTTAGTAATATCTAAAATAGATGTGAACGAAGCCAATATATCCCCTGATTTACTATATACTGGTGAAGAGTTAATTAGTACCACTTTTTCTTCATTAGTTTTTGTATTCTTTGTCATTAGTTCCAAATCTTCAGTATTTTCACCTTTAAATGATTTTATGGGGGGAAAATCTTCATAAGCTAATTTTTCACCATTGGCTTTATATAAGTTAAGACTATGGATATCCTCCATTTTCACCCTATTTAGCCTCTTCCCTGACATATCCAATTTAATATTCTTGAAGATTTTCAATAGTTCCTTATTCACAAAAAATTTGCATAAATCAAATCTATTCAAAATAATAACTCCACATGGAACTGCATTTAAGAAAATTTCTAGTAGTTGGTGTTCTAATAAGATGTTTTTATCAAATTTAATTTCGTTTAAATTATTAATCATGTTTCCAATAACTTCTCCAGAATTTTTTAAATGACAGATTGAAAAAAATTACAAGATTTTCTGTGAAACTATGAAAATTCTAAATTATCAATGTATAAATCTTCATTTAATATCATTATACGTCAAATTCAGAACTATCTCTATCAATTCTTCCTTTATATATCCTCTATTTAACAGTTTACTCTTTTTACATTAAGCATAGAATCATCATTCTGCTTTAACACTTTAAACATTACTGATGACTTAACAGTTTATTAAATTAAATTAAACGATGAGAAATTTTATTGAAGTCAATTTGTCAAGAACCTTGCATTTAAATTGAATAATATGATAAACTAAAATAATAATGGCTCAAGAAAAATTCATTTTTAGAATTAATTAATAAAAATTAAAAAAAATATTATATTTTTTTTTATTGTTCAACAGGTATTAATTCATCATCCATGTATCTATTTGCATACCATAGGAAGCAATCTAGGCATAATATTTTACCTTCCCAATTATACTTCTTTGGATAGCAATAGTCACCACATACATCACAATCGCTCATTGTTTTACCCCTAAAATTAAAGTCCTAAAATATATGGTTTAAGAAGCCTCTTTTTATTAATATATAATTTCAGGAACTTGAACAAGGATTATTAATTCACTTAGTATTTTTTTAAATTCCTTAATACTTAATAAAGAACTTCTGTCGATACCTTTTTTTATCCATTCTTTCTTTAACGCTTTACTTTTTTCATATTAAGCATAAAATCATCTATTCGCTTTAACATTTTAACATCACAGGATCTTTAACACTTTATTTGAATTATTATTTTTCAATGCGTGAGAGTAATTCATTTTTTTTCCATTCTAATTTGGCCAAAAATCCATTTAAACATTTTGTTAAAAAAAAGGTTTTATAAAATTTGCAATATGAATTATTGAATGAATATTCTCATCCTTTTTCTAAAAAAAAGTAATATAATTTCATGAAATATTTTTTTTTAAAATAATTTAAAATAGAATTTTTTTTTTAAATTAGTTTATTTCAAATTATAATAGTAATAAAGTGTTTAAATCATATAATTTTTTATATAAAATAAAAATAAATGTTTAAATGAGTAAATTCGAATTTTAATGTGAAAGATAATATAATAACAATTATCTATGAATTCATATAGTATGATTTTTAGATTCTATATAAAGTTTTTAAAATCACAATAGCACTTATAAGTACGTGATGAAATGTTCTTAAGATTTTTAGTGATAAATGCTTAAATTCACATTAGCAGATATATCTTTGTGATGTTTAGCACAGTATAATGGTTTTATGATATTAGTATTAAAACTTATCCCTATTTGAATATACTTTTTTGCGGGGATAATGTGGTTATAGAAAAAACAGATGAAATCACGTCATTTGAAGATTTACATCATTTAAATGATGTGAAAAGATATCAGCAAACAAATAAGAATAACATTATTGTAAATCGATTTTTTGACAAAGATTACACTTATTCAATGAAAAATGTCACTTTTCTGCTGCCTGCTTATAATGAAGAACGATCAATTGGAACCATGCTGCAGCAAGTTAGTGAATACCCTAAATCCAAAGTTATAGTGGTGGACAATAACTCAAACGATAAAACTGCAGAGATTGCCAAAAAAAGAGGTGTTATTGTCCTTCAAGAGCATAAACAAGGGAAAGCTCATGCTATAAAAAGGGGTTTTGAACATATTAAAACCAATTTCGTAGTGATGTTAGACGCAGATAATACTTATGATCCCCAGGATGCTAAGAAACTTTTAAAACCATTGATGGAAGACAAAGCTGATGTAGTTTTAGGGTCACGAATCCTTGGCAAACGAGAAAAAGGATCAATCAGTCATTTTAACCTATTCGGTAATTACTTATTAAGCTTTTTTGCTAGTTTACTTTTCTCTAACGTATCTGATGTATGCACTGGTTATTGGGCATTCAAAAAGAATGTAATAGACCAATTTCTACAGGAAGGAATAAATTCTGATGGCTTTGATTTGGAGGTGGAGATGTTCTCTAAGATTTCCAAAAATAAGTTCAGAGTTATAGAAATCCCTATTTTATATAAAAAACGTTCAGATTCTCCCAAATTAAATTCAGTCAATGATGGCATCAAAATATTAAAGAAAATGTTAATTTACTGGCTAACCGGTTTAAAAAAAGGAGATATAAAAAATTGAAAATTGCTATTTTAGGCTGCAGGGGCATACCTGCCAAGTACGGTGGTTTTGAAACCTTTGCTCAAGGATTAACCGAAAATTTAGTTGAAGAAGGTTACGAAGTTACGGTTAGTTGTGAATATGAAGCAACTGACTTGCGGGATGATAGTTATAAAGGTGCAAAATTAGAATATTTCCCTATCAAACCGCCGAATAATTATTTTTTAAGGAAATTTTATGAAAATCTTGCAGATATTTATTTCTTGATAAAATTAAGCAGAGGTAATAATCTAATCTACTTCCTTGGAATAGAAGTGGGTATGTTCTTTTTCATTCCTAAGATTCTTAACAGGAATTCGAAGATTCTTGTAAATGTTGACGGTGTAATGTGGAGAAGGAGTAAATTCAATCTACTGGAGAGATGGCTTCTTAAAATAAACCATGATCTGGGTATTAGATTTGCGGATAAAGTAATCATTGACTCTGAAGAGATGAAAAACTATGTGCATGATAAATATTGGGATAAAACGGTCTATATTTCCTATGGGATTAGCAATCCAGACATAATACTCTGGAATAATCGTTATCAGGAGCAGCTTAAAAAAATTGCTTCTATAGATGTAACTCCTGGACATTATTATTTAGTTGTGGCACGGTTGGAGCCTGAAAATAATATTCATGCCATAATTGAGGGATTTTCCCATGCTAAACTTAATATTCCGCTTTTGATTGTGGGGGATTTCACCTGTGAACGATATAAGGAGGAGATTAACTCTTTAGTTAAGAATTGCCCTCCTCCAGGTGTATTTTTCCTTGGGTCCATCTATGATCAGGAATTCTTAAATATGCTTAGGCAGAATTGTACTGCTTATATTCATGGTCATTCGGTTGGTGGAACTAACCCTTCTCTTTTAGAGGCCGCAACTTCTCGTAATATAATTATAGCCCATGATAACCAGTTCAATCGTGAAGTATGTGGAATATCTGCTGTTTATTTTAAAAATATCAACGAACTTACAAGCGATCTTAATTTAGTTTACAGGTATCCTGAAAATTATCATAATCTTAAAGAGGATGCTTATCGTCGGGTGTTAAATGGTTATTCCTGGGAACGGATTACTGAAAATTATGTTTCTCTTCTAAAACAATTGCATCATGGAGAAGATAAAGAATTCATTAAGAATCTGGAGAATGAGAAGAGAAAGCATATTTTTCAGGAGTTCGCTAAGCATTACACTACTAATAAAAATTCCACTTATAAAAGGGATAATTGGGGTAAGGAGTAATAGTAGATGGAAAGAAGGAAAAATAAAATTTTAATGGTAATATCTTATCCCGACACTCGTTTGAAAAAAGAATTGGAGAGTTTTAATAAAAATGGTTATGATGTTAGTCTTATTATTTGGGAGAGGAGTTGGCCATTCCCAATTGATAATGATATTGAAGTTAAACGGTTTAAAGTAAATGTTCCGGTGGGTCATATTAAAAACTTGTTTTATTTTCCTTTTTGGTGGATATTTCTCCTATTCTGGTTATTAAAGATGAATTGGGATGTTTTACATTCAGTTAATTTTGATACATTTTTCTTTTCAATTATTGTTGCTAAAATAAAAGAAAAACCTGTTGTGTATGATATATTTGATTTTTATGGTGATATGATGGACGGATTTTTAAGACCCGTCATTTCGAACGTAGATAAATTTATAATGAAATTTGCTGATGTGATTATAATTGCTGATGATTCTAGAATTACTCAGATAGATAAAAATCTTGGAAATGATATTATAACGGTTAATAACAGTCCGGAAGAGAGTCTATTCCAGATTGAAAATAAAATTAGCGATGGTAGTGAATTTAGAATATTTTTGGGCGGTAAAATAAACAAGGACAGAGGTACGGATCTGATAATTTCAGCGATAAAAGATATGAAGGATGTTCAGTTAATCGTGAAAGGATTTTGTAGTGAAGAGAAGTATAAAAATAAATTATTAGCTATGATTAATGATATGAAAAATGTTAATATGGATTTAAATGGCGTTCCGTATAATGAAATAACTCAAAATATGCTTAAAGCTGATTTAACCATAGCATTATATGATCCAAGTATTCCGAATAACAAATATGCTAGTCCAAACAAGCTTTTTGAATCTATGGCTTCAGGAATCCCTATAATTGTTAATGATGACACTCCAATGGCCAATATTGTGAAGGAGGAGAATTGTGGTTTGATAGTGCCTTTTGAAAACAATAATGCTTTGAGAGAGGCTATTTTTCGTATAAAGGATGATCAGGCTTTACAACAAAAACTGGGTAATAATGGTAGGAACGCATATGCAAATAAGTATAATTGGAAGATAATGGAACAACGATTGATGGGCATTTATGATCAATTCGTGGAGTTGAAAACGTAAATGCAGATCTATAACCCTTTATTTATGAAA
Organism: Methanobacterium sp.; assembly: GCA_003166335.1. GTDB lineage: Archaea > Methanobacteriota > Methanobacteria > Methanobacteriales > Methanobacteriaceae > Methanobacterium_A. The sequence goes on from PMWA01000110.1 coordinate 39,107, forward strand.
GATTGGAAGATTAAAGATTTAATTTTATTAATCATAACTATTCAGATAATTTACTTTTTACTTATTTTTTTTGATAATATAGGTATACACATTCCCATCATCGTAGAAGTAACAGGATTTTTTATAGTGTTATTCATCCCCGGCACTCTTATGCTCCGTCTTTTAAATTTGGATATTAAAAGTTATGGACAGATTTTATTATACACAGTTGGAATGAGTGTATTCTTTCTAATGTTAATAGGATTTTTGATGAACACTTTATATCCGTTGATGGGTTTTAACAAACCATTATCATCGGAATCGATTATTGTAACTATTACCATTTTCATCTTCAGTTTCAGCCTCATATGTTATTTGGTGGATAAATTCAGAAACCAGCAGCAGATTTTAAAGGACACATCATTGCCGAATAAGCATTTTGTAAGACAAGTTGATCTTGGTAATTTACAATCAACAGCTCCTCTGGTAATTCTAGTTTTAATACCGATTTTAAGTATTTTAGGGGCTTATACGATGAATCTATACCAGTCAAATGTTTTAACTATGGTAATGATTCTTTTAATTGGTTTAGTTGCTTTGATTATAAGTACGGGGAGGTTTTTTTCCACAAGATTATATCCATTAATTGTTTTTAGTATTTCAATTGCCATTCTATTACACATGTCTTTAATTACCAATTACATCTGGGGTTGGGATATAAATTCTGAGTATTTCTTAGCTAATCAAGTAGCTTTGAACTCTTTTTGGAACGTGAGTCTTTCCTCTAATTATAATTCCATGTTAAGTGTGGTGATCCTAGCACCTATCCTATCCAGTTATATTAGAATGAATTTAGTGTGGATATTGAAAATTGTTTATCCTATTCTATTCTCTATGGTGCCACTGGGCTTGTATTATGTTTATTCTAAACAAACTGGTCCTAAGATAGCTTTTTACGCGACATTCTTTTTTATGTTACTTTTTACTTTTTATACTGAAATGTTAAGTTTGGCGAGGCAACAAGTGGCTGAGTTGTTTTTGGTATTATTATTAATGGTACTTATTAGTGATAATTTAAATAAAACAAAAAAATCGTTTCTAGCGGTTATATTTGGTTTGTCCATAGTTATATCCCATTACGGATTAACATATGTAATGATGATTATTCTGCTTTTAAGTGGAATAATTCTCTACCTAATTGATAAAAATTTATTTAAATGGTCACCTAAAATTTTCAAATTAAATACTATAATCGGAGTTACACATTTCTTTTCTGGATCTAATTCTAGTATTGAACGGGTTAATATTGCTGAAGAACCTTTAGAATCTTTAATTGCAGATAAAATAAAGAAGTATCAACTAATTAAACATGACAGATTAGTAATCAACCCATTCTTTATAGCATTATTTATCCTTAGTATTCTAGTATGGTACTTCTACACATCAAACTCATCAATTCTTCAAAGTATTATGGGTATTGGTCAAAGTATAATTAGTAACCTTTACAGCTTCATGGATCCGAACACTAGTCAGGGCTTGAGTTTAGTAATTCAGGGACAAAACACACTTCTAAATAACATACATAAATATTTTTACTTAATTAGTCAGTTTTTCATCTCCATTGGTATTCTCGCTCTCTTTATTGGGAAAGATGGAATGAAATTTAATGATGAATACAAAGCACTTAGCATAGCTACTTTCATTGTACTAATTATTGGATTATTTTTACCTTTCTTCTCCAGTCAAATGAATACTAGCAGATTGTATCATATTGCTCTTATCATTTTAGCCCCATTCTGCATAATAGGGATTATAAAAATTATTCATAAGTTTAAAACGTTATCTAGATTTAATTTACATAAAAATCATTATTTCCATTTCATATCCATTTTTTTAATGATATTCCTATTTTTTGACTCTGGTTTAATCTCTGAGGTAATTATTCCAAGTCAATGTACATCCATTGCTCTTAACCCCTCATATGATTTCCCTAAATTCGATCAAGAAGAAGTTACAGCTGGTAATTGGCTTGTTAATGATTACAATGATAATTATACTGTTTACGCTGATCAGTATAGGGTTAGTGTTCTACGCAGCATGATACCTTCAGCCTTGCAGATTCCATATTCCTACAACAACAATAATAAAAAATCCTACGTATTCATGGGAACCTGGAATGTAGAGAAAAATCAGATTTTAGTTGAGCAGATGATCGGATCCAACGTTGTGACAAGTGAACTATATGTATCTACTCAGGAAATTCTCTCAAATAGATCAAAAATCTATGATAATGGAGGAGCAAGCATTTACACATAAAAAACTCATAAAATATGATGATTTTAGTTAAAGGAAGGTTTCATTATGGATATAGGAATTGTAAGTAGTTTTATAGATGAATTCTGTGGTGGTATAGGTGTTTACACCCATCAAATCCTGAAAAATCTTAACCAAATAGATAAGGAGAATGAGTATTATCCTATCCATTATTTAGAAAAAAATGTAGATGTTTACAGTCAAAATAATCAAATTATAATCCCAAAAAACCGATTCGTAACAGGTTACGGAAGTAATATGCTTTGGAGGTACTTTACTCTTCCTCTACATTTAAAAAAATTTTCCCTGGATGTTATTCACGATCCCTACGAGCTAGGTGCTTTTACATTCGGAGGATCGTTTCGAAAAATTATCACTGTGCATGATTTAACTCCTGTACTTTTCCCGAGTCTATTCAAAAGGATTGATGTTATTTTTCACCGTTTATTACTAAAAAAAACTGTTAATAATGCTGATAAAATAATTACAGTATCTTATCATACTAAAAAAGACTTGATGAAGCATTTGGATGTTCCGGAGGATAAAGTTAAGGTTATTTATAATGGAAAGGATGCTATATTCCAACCATTAAATTACCAAAAAACCATTCAAGTAAGGGAAAAATACCGATTACCAAACCATTTTATTTTATCAGTGGGGGGTTTACATCCAATAAAAAACATACCGCGTCTTTTGAAAGCTTATTGTTTATCCCGAAGAAATGGTTTGGAACATAAGTTAGTGATAGTAGGAATGGTAATGGATAAAGCGAGTGAAATATTCCAAACTTTAAAGGTTTTAAGGTTGGAGGATCAGGTAATTTTCACAGGTAAAGTTCCCGATGATGATTTAGTAGCTCTTTATAATGCTGCTAGTCTTTTCATATATCCTTGTCTCTATGCTGGATTCGGTTTACCGCCATTAGAGGCTATGTCTACTGGTACTCCTGTTATAACTTCCCGTAACAGTTCACTACCAGAGGTGGTGGGTGATGCTGGTCTGTTAATAAATCCTTATGATACTAAAGAGATTGCCAAGGCAATTAACAGTCTTATTAATGATGATGAATTAAGAGAAGATCTAATAAAAAAGGGTTTGACACGATCAAAACTTTTTAATTGGAGTAAGTCCGCTTATGAAACTCTAGAAGTTTATAAGGAGGTTTATAATTACTGAATAAAAAAAAATTTTTATGGAAATTTATGCTCTGAAATTAATTTTCAAAGCTTATGTGGTGGTGAAGTTATGTCGGGTGAAAAATCAACAATTAAAACAAAAAAACATTTTAAAGGTGAATTTGACAGTTTTGAGAGTTTAGAACTGAGTATATTTCCAAAAATAGGGTGAGACTTTGTGAAAAGATATGAAAATGGACTATAATAAATAATAATCTTTATTACTAGTTAAAAGGTTGAAAAGGAGTGTTGTTTATGCGATTTTATAGTTTAAATGAAGATGATGTAGAACAATTTAAAAACAGAAAATTAATGAAAGGATTAATCCAATCCCTTAATAAAAATGATAGTTTTGTAAGTTATAAAGCTGCTGAAGCATTAGGAGAATTTGAAGGAGAGGAAACCGTAGAGACATTGTTAACAGCTTTAAATGAGGATGATGAGTCCGTTAAAGAAATGGTTATAACCACTTTGGGACGAATAGGGGATAAAAATTCTGTTACACCTCTTATCTCCAATTTTGATGATGTAGATGATGAGCTTAAAGAACTAATTATATTAGCATTAGGAGAAATCGGAGGCAAAAAATCCTTAGATTATATTAAATTAGCATTAAATGAGGATAACTTGGAAATTAAATTGAGAGCTATTGAAGCTCTTGGTAAAATATCCAACCCAGAATCTATTGAAGAATTAGTATATATGTTATTGGATGAAAATTTGGAGATTAAATTATATTCAATAACATCATTAGGAGAAATTGGAGATTCAAAAGCAATTAAACCACTCATTAAATTTCTTAATAATAGAAAATGGATTGTACGTAAATATTCTTTAAATGCTTTAGGAAAAATTGTTGAATGTTCCATTGAACCTTTTATAAATGCTTTGGATGATGAAAATTGTCATGTCAGAGAGAAAGCCGTGGAAATTATTGGCATCCGTGGTGATGAGAATTCCATGAATTATCTTAATCAGGTATTAAATGATCCCGATGATGATGTTAGAATACGGGCTAATGAAATTCTTCGAAAACATAATAAAATAAATTACAATGTAATGCAAGAAAATTTAAGAAAAAAACCTGATAAGTTAGATGAATTTATTCATAAAATTGGAAAAGATAAAGTTGTTGAAATTCTTATTGAATACTTAGAGGATGACAATCCTGAAATAACAGATAAAGAAGCTGAAATTCCAGAAGAAAATCTTGAAGAAATTCCAGATGAAAATACTGTATATCAGTCAATAAATGCATTAAGTGACGGTAATTATAGTGTATGGTGGAGTGCTAAAGAAGAACTTAAAAAAATTGGTGGACCCGCAGTAATGCCTTTAATTAAAGTTTTAGATGATGAGAACCCTAAAACAAGGTGGAGAGTTGTTTATACTTTAACGGAAATATGTGATGAACGAGCCATAATTCCTTTAATCAAACAACTTGAAAAAGAAAACTCTTCTATGAAAATGAAAATTGCTTTATCATTAAGTAAATTTGGTGAAAATGCAATTAAACCACTAACTATAGCTTTAAATGATGAAAGTAATGTAGTTCGTGAAAACGCTGCTGAAGCGTTAGGAGAAATAGGAGATCCAAAAGCACTTATTTCACTAGAAAATACTCTAAATGATGAGAATCCATATGTACGAAAAAGAGTAAAAGCAGCGATAAAAGCAATTAAAACAAAAAATTGTAATAAAAATTTTACAATATAATTAAATTATACAGGTTTATTTCTGATGAAACCTTGGCCTTTTCTTATAGATGATTTAATTCTCTTAAATATTCTGATATTTGAAGTAAATTTCATATATTATTTAATCCATAATTAAATCTCTTGGGAGCTTTAAATCTCCATATTTTAATTTTCATTCTTTCTATGGTTTAATAGTAATATATCTTCATAACTCCTTATTAAATACTAGTTATTGATTACAGTTTCTTTCCTAACGGTTATGTACATATATAATAAACTTTATATTTATTAGTGTATATCAAACTAATAAAACAAATTAAAATTTTTATTTGTTTAAGTGTCGAATAAAGGAGGTTGTCATGAGTTATGGCAAATGTAAGTTCTAATTCTACGAATTCAGTAAAGGAAACTCTTAAATTCAGGAGTTATGAAACTTCAGGGGATATTGATGTACCAGATAGGATTATAGATCAAATTATTGGTCAGGAAGAAGCCACTGAAACCGTTAAGAAAGCCGCTAAACAAAGAAGGAATGTGCTTTTAATTGGTGAGCCGGGTATAGGTAAATCTATGTTGGCTAAAGGAATGGCAGAATTATTACCACCTGAGGAACTTCAAGATGTACTCGTTTACCCTAACGCAGAGGATAATCACAATCCATTAATTGGTGCCATGCCCTCAGGCGAAGGTAAAAAAGTGGTAACTAATTATAAAATCAAAGCTAAGGGACATGAAGAGAGAAAGAACATGTTGATGATGGTTATCATAGGTTTAATCCTAGTAGCNNTTCAACAGATGAAACCACGAACCTCCGTGATGGTACCTAAATTATTGGTGAATAATAATACCCACAAAAACGCACCTTTTATAGATGCTACGGGTGCTCATGCTGGTGCATTGTTAGGTGATGTAAGACATGATCCTTATCAATCTGGTGGGTTAGGAACACCTGCTCATGAAAGAGTCGAATCAGGTATGATACATAAAGCTAATAAAGGTGTACTTTTCATTGATGAGATTGGGACTATGAATATGAAAACTCAGCAGGAACTCTTAACAGCCATGCAAGAAAAAAGATACTCCATAACTGGGCAAAGCGAGAGTAGTAGTGGTGCCATGGTTAGAACTGAAGCAGTTCCTTGTGATTTTGTTCTTGTTGCCTCTGGTAACATACAGATCTTAGAGGGAATGCATATAGCTTTACGTTCTAGAATTCGTGGTTATGGTTATGAGGTTTTCATGAAGGATTCCATGCCTGATACACCGGAGAACCGGGATAAATTAGTTCAATTTGTTGCTCAGGAAGTTACCAAAGATGGTAGGATTCCTCATTTTAGTAGGGAAGCTGTGGCTGAGATTATTAGGGAAGCGCAGAGAAGAGCTGGTAAAAAAGAGTCTCTAACCCTTAAATTAAGAGATTTAGGCGGTCTTGTAAGAGCGGCTGGAGACATAGCAAAAGGTGAAGGAAATGAATTTGTAACTTTAGAGCATGTTATCAGTGCTAAAAAATTAGCTAGAACTTTGGAACAGCAGATAGCTGATCGTTACATTGTGCAGAGGAAAAAGTACCGGATATTCAAATCAGAAGGCGTAGAAGTAGGACGGGTGAATGGTTTAGCTATAGTTGGAGATAGGAGTGGTATTATTTTACCGATAGCTGCTGAGGCGGCGCCTGCTCAGAGTAGTTTGGAAGGTAAAATAATTGCCACCGGTAAATTGGGTGAGATTGCTAGAGAGGCTGTAACTAATGTTAGTGCACTTATTAAGAAGAATACGGGTACTAATATTGCTAATCATGATATTCACATCCAATTTCTGCAGGCTTATGATGGAGTGGAAGGTGACAGTGCCAGTGTTTCAGTTGCTACTGCAGTCATATCTGCGTTGGAGAATATTCCAATTGATCAGTCAGTTGCTCTTACTGGTTCTTTGAGTGTTAGGGGTGATGTTCTTCCTGTGGGTGGTGTAACTGGTAAAATTGAGGCTGCAGCTGAAGCTGGTATTAAAACGGTTCTGATTCCTGAAACTAATATGGAAGATGTTTTCATAGAAGATAGATATAAGAAGAAGGTTAAAATTATTCCAGTAGAAACTATGAGTGATGTTTTAGAACATGCTTTAATTGGTAAAGGTAAAAAAAGTTTACTAAAAAAGATGAAGAAGATCACGGATATTGTACCAACCGGAATATTACAGC
>PMWA01000023.1 GCA_003166335.1 Methanobacterium sp.
AGGGTATAACCTTTCTCATCTTTCATCCAGCTTTTGACCTTTGGTCGCAATTTATCAAACTCTTTAATTCTCATATAACGCAAAACGCCGTCTAAAGAATTTATTGGTTGACCCTTTAGATATTTAAATTCACCTTTTAAATCACTCATACGATTTTCAAACTTCTCAGGTGATTTTAAATCTAGTGTTTTTAAAATTTTTTTCAAAGGACAATTCATCGCAATTTCACTTTCAAAAGCTTCATTTCTATTTTCACCAATGAAATACGCATTAGTTTCATGGATAAATTCCTCTTCCTTATCTTTATCAACAATTAATATATATGGCATCTCTAAATTTGAAAAAAGCTCGATATAATATTGTATATTTCCTACTCCTTGAACATTTAAAAAAGAAATACCATATTTGTCAAACCCTTTAATGACCTTTGAACCAAATATGGGTATTGACCCTTCCTCTGTTTCTCCTTCTCCCACTATAACACACTTACTAAAGAATATCTCTGAATTTTTAGTAAATAATTCATCTATATAATAATTAATTTGTGTTCTTTTTTTATTCTTATTACTTTCAGAAATTTTCATATTATTTAATATTTTATCCACGAATTTAATTTTATCAACTTTAATACCATGGGAACTACCATTTTTTTTCCTAACTAAATTTAGGTTTTCTAGATCAATAGGTTCAATGATATATGGGGAATGAGTTGAAATTAAAAATTGAAATTGAAATCCATCCAGTGAACTCTTGTTGGAATTGTTTTAATGATTTTATAAAATTTCTTTGTAGATGAGGGTGTAAATGGCTTTCGGGTTCTTCAATAATAATTATAAAAAGATTTATTCCATCTTCGCTTAACTTAGCCTGTATTAAATGATTTTATCAGTTTTATAAATAAATTTATTATGTTTTGGTAACCTTCACCATGTTTAAAAACAGAATGTCCTCCTAATTCAATTGTTAATTGTCTTAAAAATTCATTCATCATTTATCGGGATTAAATTTAAATCTATTTGTTCATTAGGTAAAATCTTACTGGAATATGAATTGAGAACATCTTCAATATCTCCAATTTTGAATCTTTCTTTTAAATTAGTGTGAAACTCATCCAATTCATTCTGTAGATTAGTTCTTATCAGGAAGTTTCTAATTAATTTATCAAGTTCGTCGAATCTCTTTTCAATCAATTCATTTGTTGGATTTGCAGAAATATATTGACCTAAATCGTCTAAATTAGTTTGCAAATCTCCAATCTCTACGTTTATTAAACAATATTCAATTTTTTCTAGAAACAATTCTAGACTTGATTCAGTTGTTTTCAGTTCTACGATTTTTTCCAAAATTTTGGGCTTTATAGATTGCAGAGGTATGGTTGATTGGGGAAAAAAGACTTATAAAGTTCAAACATGGCTCCAGATCGAGTATTCATTTCTTTCCGGAGATCTCGAGAGGCTGATATATAATAACAGGAAATAGATTGCCTAAATTTTAAAGAAGAAATTTCTATTTCTTTTTCATCATCTGGTAAGTCATCTCTGATAAATGAAAATGATGCATCAACATTTCCAATATCTTCAATCCAACTTGCAGTCAGTTTTAATTTTACTTCATTATTTTCAGGATTAATAATTCCTTCGGGATCAAAAAAAACAGCCACTTCATCTGGAGAAGAAAATAAAAAAGTAGTTTCAAAAGTTATAGGAATTTGAGGATTATTAAAATCATTACCATCAAAATATATCCTTTTATTTGAGAATACCATATTAATAATGCTAAGTAAATTTGTTTTTCCTATATTGTTTTCACCCACAATAACCTCAAAATCCGTGAATGTTATCTCAAAGTCTAATAAATTCCTAAAATTATCTACATAAATATTGGATAGTAACATTGAATACCTCCCCCTAAATTCAATGATTTTAATATAATACTCTAATTTGGATATAATTATATCATTTAAATAACCAACAGATTAAATTTGATAATAAGTAATTTCCTTAAATCTACTCCTATAGTCTTAAAATGTTATTTGCACATTAAATTAAATTTTTTCTTCTGGACTTATGTCTTCAAATTTTCAAAAAATAAGAAGTATAGACTGGGTTAGATAATCATATTCAGTCTTTATGAATATAATTCAATTTATTTATCTTTCTAGAATTCTTGATATTTCAACATATTATTTTTCAAAATAGCGGTTTAACGAAGTTTAAAAATTATTTAAAAAACTTCAATAAATATCATAAAACATTTATTAACCACCAAACATACAAGCTAATTTTTTGTAAATATGAATATATGAGGAGATTGTTTTGAAAATTAATTTAATGAAAAAAATGATTGAGTACTTTCAAACGGATATAAGAAGAATCAATCATACTCTGAAAGTCATTGATTTTGCTGAAATCATTAGTAAAGATCAATCTCTTGATAAAAAAACCAAAGAAATAATAATTTATGCAGCGATTCTTCATGATATAGGCATTAAAGAAGCAGAAAAGAAATACAACTCTTCTGCAGGAAAATATCAAGAGATTGAAGGACCAAAAATCGCACATAAAATGCTTTCGGATTTAAAAATATCAAAAGAAATAATTAAAAGGGTTTGTTTTATAATCGGGAACCATCATTCCTATACAAAAATCAACGATATTGATTTTCAGATAGTTGTAGAAGCTGACTTAATGGTAAATATATTTGAGGATAATATGAACAAAGAGGCAATAAAAAACATCAATAACTCTCTATTTATAACGGAATCTGGAAAGAAGTTAATAAAAACAATTTATTTAAATTAAATCACAAGAATTATATATGCACAATTACCCTCACAATCCCCTACTTATCTTCCATTCTACGCAAATATACCTCTGATATTTCAATTGGGAGCAATTAGTAAACTAATTTATTGAGTGATTATTTTTGACATGCCAACTTTGTAATATGCCGATTGAGCGAAAAAATCGTTGACTGTTCTTTCTAAGTAAAAGTTCATTATACTTAGCCATGTCTAATTCAATTTCCCCTTTTTGAACATTAAGCAAATAAATTCAAAAAAAATATTAAAGTATGCTTGTATAATAGTTTAATACACCTCAATTTATAAGTTTAAAGCAAATTAATAATGATATATATGAAATTTTATAAATACAATTTTTTAAATGTGCTAAAATATTTAACGTTAAAATCAAATGTACTGGAAGAACATTTATGAGTTCTTTACCTGTCGAACAAACCTGGATGATTCTGGTTGAACTTTTAACAGACCTCCGAAAAAAAGGAGTTGACATACCTAACGAAGTAACTAAAGATATTCAGATGGCTAAAACCACTATTAACTTTTATAAGGTGAATCCTAATGATCCAGAGCGGATGAAAGAATTAAAGAGGATGAATGATTTCATGAACTCGGCTCAGGATATGCTGCTTACTTTAGCTGAAGATGTAGGTGAGGATTACCTGGAAAGCTGGCTTGAAAAACTTAAAAGAGCTGCTAGGGGTGAGCAGGTATATCAAATTGAAGATAAGAAGTCTAAATTTATTGTGGGTGCTCCCTCTGGTTTTTCAATGGCTCGTTTAACTTTTAAAAAACCTATATTAGAGGAGAGATTACAGGAGATTGCAGAGTATAATAATATAATTCTTGAATTTGAGGAAGATAATGTCATAATGATATTTGGTAATAAAGAGAATATTAAAAAAAGTTTAAAGGAGTTATCTTCTTTTTTCACAGAACAAAACTAATTTTTTTATAATATAATTAATTCTAAAGGATTTATGAAATTTTTTTTTATTTTAAAATCAAATTTTTGGAATTTAGGGAGGTTTTATTCTAATGAAAATACTAGCATTTGGTGATCTACATGGTAATTACCTAAAAGTTTTAGATTACTTGAATAATAATAATTTAGATTTAATTATTATAACTGGTGATATCACTAATTTTGGTCCAGCAGAATTGGGGGAAGAAATATTAAATGAGATAAGCCAATTTAATATTCCAGTATTGACCATCCCAGGTAATTGCGATCCAATAACTATACATAGTAAAATAGAAAACTCCAAAGCAATTAATATTCACGGTAGAAGTGTGATAATCAAAGATATAGGTATATGTGGATTTGGAGGTTCTAACCCCACTCCCTTTAACACTCCTCTGGAATTTGAGGAGATTCAAATCTATGAAGAGGCCCGTAAAGTTTTTGAAATCGTATCTAAACAGAGGATCTTATTATTTATAACTCATGCTCCCCCTTATGGAACTAAAACAGATCAACTTACTTCTGGTGATCATGTGGGAAGTAAGAGCATCCGTAAAATAATAGAGGAATTTCAACCCACATTAAATATATGTGGTCATATACATGAATCAAAGGGAGTGGATAAAATCGGGATAACCCAAGTGATTAACCCCGGTGAATTATCAGATGGATACGGTTGTTTAATCCATATCGATGACTTCGCAGAGAATCCAGAAGTAAAGGCAGAGATCACCAAGCTTTAATAATTTTAATTAGATTAATTATTGCCCTGTTTTATACATATATCTGCATATTATTACTCATTTTCTAGATTAAAACTCTATTTAAATTTTATTTTTCAGATTACTAATAGAACATTCCAAATTTTATTTAAATAAACAAAATTCATNNCCCATATAATTAGATTAGTAAGTATTTCTGGATGTTGTGGGTTTAGTTCCGGGTGAACTCCGCTCAAAGCTACTCGTCCACTACCATAATAATCACCTACTATTGCAGCATAACCCTGATAACCTGAACTATCATCCGCATAAGTAGCGAAGGTGATGTAATTACTTTCATTACCATAAAACGCTGGTCCATTCTCATGAGACATTGTTAAATAACCAGAATCCCCTAGTTATAATCAAATTTTATATTAGATGAAGTATTTTCATTAGAATTATTTAAAATAATCTCAGTTTGTAAAGTACAATTTGAATCATCCTCGGGCCCATCATAAATCAATACCTTAATGATTTTATAATTTGTTCCATTATGACCTGCAAATGTATGTGCATAACTTCCCATGATCATGATTGAAATAACTAATAAAACAGATAAAGGCAGTAAAATTTTAAATTGATTATTTAAACCATATCGTTTCGATGATCTCTGATTTAATCTTTTACTTCTAACTTTAGATTTCTGTTTCAATTTTAATGACTTACTCAAGTTTATAACCTCAAAATATGGATATTTATAACCCTCAAAAATTTAAAAAATTATTAAGAGGGATTATTAAATGGTAAAACAGCTGAATTCGTAAGTATATAAGCTATTAAATTTTAAAGGTGAAGATCCCTATTTATTACACCGTATAATCTAAAAAAAGCATATAAATAGGTTTTTCCCAATTGATTTCCAATTTATACCAAAATCACTGTGCAAAAAAAATAATTGCAAATAAAGTTTTAAATCGAGAAATATAAATTTAATGGATATTAAATGCATTTTATTTTGAAAATATAATGTTAAATTAGAAATTGTGATTCTAAAAATTTTTTTTATAGGAAATATTTTTAAGTATGATTGACAAAACCAATTTTTATTAGTGCTATATTTATGTTCCAAACCCGTTGAGGTGAGAAATTGAAAATGATTATGGTGGAAGGAGAAGTGAGCGGTAAAAAATACAGGGAACCATTTTCTAAAGGAGTGTTAGCTAGGTCTTTAACTCGAGCCGAGATGGATCCTAGTGAAGCTTATACTTTCGCTTCCCAGATAGAATCTCATCTGCGTAGTTTAGACATCCAAGTTATAGAATTGGATGATTTGGTGAAAATAGTTCGTGACCAACTTAAAGAAGAAGATTTGGAGATAGCAGAAAAATATGGAATGTGGAAACAGATTCGTAAATGTAGAGAACCTTTAATCATACTTATAGGTGGTTCTTCTGGTGTGGGAACTTCATCAATTGCTTTTGAAGTGGCTAATCGTCTTGGGATTAGGAATATGATTAGTACTGACATGATTCGTGAGGTAATGCGTAAGATAGTTTCTAAAGAGCTTATACCTACTATATATGAATCAAGTTACTCTGCTTACCGTTCACTACGCATACCTCCTCCTCCTGAGCTTGATGAAGTTTTAATCGGATTCAGAGATCATGTAGATACAGTTAGTGTAGGTGTGGATGCAGTTATTGAAAGAGCACTTAAGGAAGGGATCAGTATTGTTATTGAAGGTGTGCATATCGTACCAGGCTTCATCCGTGAGGACTTGGTGGCTAAGAATAATGTGATCATGTTCGTTTTAACCCTTCAAGATGAGGAGGTGCATAAAGGGAGATTTTATTCAAGATGCAGACAATTATGGGCTAGGAGACCCCTTGAACGTTATATGAATTATTTTGGAGCAATACGTAGAACTCATAAATATTTTGAAAGTCAGGCTAATAAATATCATGTGCCTGTTATTGAGAATATTGATGTTACAACTACCATTGACTCTATAATCGAAGAGATTACTAAAACTTACGGAAGTGAAGAAGATGTTAAAAAACCTTAAAGTAGAAAATGTGATGACTGAGGATGTTATAACTGTTTCACCCACAGAAGATGTTGTTTTTGCCTTTGAAAAACTTATGAAGTACAAAATAAGCTCATTGCCAGTTGTTGACAATGATAAGTTAGTGGGTATTGTTACAGCAACAGATTTAGGCCACAATCTTATCTTAGATAAATATGAGCTGGGCACCGTAGTGGGGAAAGTTATGGTGAAAGACGTGACTACTATTAGTCCCAATGACAATTTGATTACTGCAGTGGAAAAGATGCATAAATCAGACTCAGATGAGATAATAAACCAGTTAGTAGTGATGGATGAAGGAAGTATAATAGGAATAATATCAGATGGAGATATTTTAAAGGCTATAAAAACTTAAAATTTCTTGGGAAGCCTATATTAATTTATAGGAATTTATTGAAAAATTAGATAATAAAAAAATGGGAAATCCAACTTTTTAAGTATCCTCCTTCATGCTTGCTTGCTCCTTAAATATAATATTGAAACAAGTTCCACCTTCTTTTATAAGCTCAATTGAACCATCTAATTGTTTTGTTAAACTAATAACCAGTTGTAATCCTAGAGTTTTTATGTTATTTAGATTCACTTCTTCTGGAAAACCCACACCATCATCCTGCACCTTCATTTTTAAACATTCATTCTCATATTTGAGTTTAATAATAATTTCACCCTTCATTATCCCCTGGAAGGCGTGTTTTATTGAATTAGTTACTAATTCATTTATAATTAGTCCGCATGGAATAGCTGTGTTAATATCAAGTGAAATATTTTCAGAATTAACTTTAAATTGAACTTGATTATAATTCACACCATAAGATCTGAAAAGATCTGAAACTAAATCAGGAATATATTCTGCTAGATCAATTCTAGTTAAGTCTCCACTTTGATACAATTTCTCATGGACGAGTGCCATTGATTTTATCCTATTCTGACTATCCCTGAAAATTTCAATAGACTCTGTTTCTTCAATGTATCTTGATTGAAGACTTAACAAACTTGATACTATTTGTAAATTATTTTTAACCCGATGATGAATCTCTTGGAGAAGTACATCCTTCTCTTTAATGGATCTGTTAACTTTATCTTCTATCTGTTTTTTCTCCGTCATATCTCGAACTATACAGAGAACTTCTTGATCATTCAATTTAACTATACGAGATTCAAATTGGAACATTTCTGATGATGGGGAGAGTTCATATTCAAACTCTTGTAATGTATTGGTTTTTAGAGCACGTGTAATATGTTTAAAGAAAAGATCAAGATCATTTGGAGAAAGTCCTATATTACTTATATTTTTTCCAATAATTTCATCTGGAGGTATAGATAATAAATCATCATTTTTAGAGCGGAAATCATGATAAGTGCCATTTTCACTAAGTATGAACATTGAATCCGGAATTGCTTCAAGAAGAATACGATTTTTATTCTCACTTTCACGCAGAGCCTCTTCCACTTGTTTGCGTTCTTTAATTTCTGCTCGTAACCTTTGATTAGCTAAGGATAATTCTCTGGTCCGCTCCTCTATCCTAACTTCCATCTGAGCATAGGTTGATCTAAGTTCCTCCTCTGCTTTTTTACGCTCCATAAACTCGGAACGCTCTTTTATAGCTCTTTCCACTGCAGGTACTAGTTTCGAGAGATTATTTTTAAAGACATAATCAGTAGCCCCTTTTTTAAGCACGTCAACAGCAAATTCATCTCCTATCTTCCCACTTACAAAAATGAATGGCGTATCTGGAGAATATTCCTTAGCGATCTCTAATGCAGAGACTCCGTCAAAACGGGGTAGGGAATGGTCAACTAGTATTATATCAGGTTTCAAATTATTAATTCCCTTAATGAAATCTTCTTCTGTTTCCACTCTTTCAGATAAAAACTTAACTCCCTCACGGCGCAATTCATACTCCATTAACTCAGCATCAAACTGAACATCTTCTAATATTAATAATTTAAGTTCTCCTCCCATATTTCTCCCCCTTATCAAATATTCACTTTATTCCGGCGGCTTATTTAACAGCATCCAATATAAACCTAGAGTGGACACTGCTTCTGTGAATTCATCAAATTCTACAGGTTTGCTCACGTAACTGTTAACTCCTAATTCATAACTTTCCACGATGTCTTTATCTTCCTTTGAAGACGTTAGAATCACTACAGGAATCTTCTTGGTTCTTTCATCTTTTTTTATTCTCTGGAGAACTTCAAGTCCATCCACTTTAGGCATTCTTAAATCTAGAAGTATTAACTTTGGAATTCCTTCTATATTCCGTTTAGAATAGGATCCTGTGGCAAATAAGAATTCCAATGCTTCTGCACCATCTTTAACCCAAACTAGATTATTAGTTAAGTTCTTCTTCTTTAATGCTCGCATAGTAAGTTCAGCGTCTGTGGGATTATCTTCGACTAATAAAATCTCTATTTCATCTAAATCCATAGGATCTCCTTCAAAAAATTTATTCAATCATTTAATCTTAATTTTTAATACTATATAAATTATATAAAAATGTAACACCTATTAAAAACTTCATAATTCACTTGGGTAAAGTGAAATAAATGGTTGCGCCCCCATAAACCTTCCCTTCCCCCCAAACACGTCCACCATGCCTTCTAATGATACGTTGAACAATAGAAAGTCCCACACCCGTTCCTTCAAACTCTTCTTGACTATGTAACCTCTGAAATAGACCAAAAAGTTTATTAACATATTTCATGTCAAAGCCCACACCATGGTCTCTTACGTAATAAATAGTCTCATCTATTCCATTTTCAGAACCAACTTCAATTACAGGTGTTTCCCCCGGTTTAGTGAATTTAATGGAATTAGAAAGAAGATTAATCAGAATTTGTTTGATTAATATTCTGTCACCATAAGCAGGTGGAAGAGATTTTACTTCCAATACTATATTCTTATGAATTGATGATTTTAGTTCTCCAAAAACATTTTTAACTAGAGCCTCCATATTTATCTCAGATATTTTTATCTCTTGGCGTCCCACCCTAGATAATTGAAGAATGTCATCAATTAATTGACCCATTTTCATGGTATTTCCTCTGACGATGTTTATGAGTCTTTTACCTTCTTCATCAAGTTTATCCTCGTAATCTTCAATTAAAATACGCGAAAAACCATCTATAGCTCTTAAAGGTACTCTTAGATCATGCGAAACTGAATATGCAAATGCATCTAATTCTTTGTTAGCATCCTCTAATTTCTCTTTTTCTTTGTCAAGTTTTTCATTCAAATCGCTTAAACTTTTCACCTTCTCGATTCTCTCACCTAAAAATGCAACTATAACAATCACGAAAATGAACATCACTAAGAAGAAATAATCCGTGAACCTCTGAAATGCAAATGTCACAAATAAAAGTTGGATTAAAATCAAAAGTATGGTTAAAAATGCAGGTGCGAACCATATTCTTTTCTTCTTCCACCAAGCAGAAGTTAAAATAATGGAGAAACAGGATAAATAAGAGGGATGTGATGAATTAGGTAAATAAGCTAAACTTGATAAAGAAGAAATCGGGAGTTTACCAAAACGAAATTGAAAATAACAGGTTAAAAATGAGAATGACACAAGAGTTATTACAATGGCCACAATTCTGCCTTTCTCTTGCAGGTTTATCCTGAGATTAACTGTCATAATACCACATGTTAAAAACTATTAATTAGGAATTGTAATAACTAGTTTTAAAACATTGCTATTTAGACTCATGGTATAATTTAAAGTTTACAATAATTAAGTAGCTAAAAAAAAAGAAATTATATTTAAACCATACTGAAATAAATTGAAATTATTTGTTAGGTGTTACTCTAGGTTCAAATGATTCACAAACACTGGGATATTTCTTTCCTAATTCTATATTCAACTTATCAATTATTTCCTCTTCAATTTCACCGCTCTTTTGAGCAGATACTGAAAAAACATTACCCTCCAGGGAAGCTTCTATAAATTCTTCACCCATGCTTATCTCAAAGTATAATGGTTTACCATCTTCTATATTCTTCTCCAAATCATCCAATATTTCATCAGTTAATTTAAGTAACTTTGTTTCCTCTGCAGTGTAAGTATTCTCTGGAGTTACAATTTTTTTTAGAGTAAATGGAGCGCAACCTTCGGTTCGAGCTGCTTTACGGTTAGTCCAGAAGAGAATTGTCATTAATTTTTTTCTAGGGTCTAATCCACTTTCAAATTCCAATGTCTTCATTTTTAAATTCCACCTTAACTCTTTTTTTTATTTCATTTCAAAATATTTTTTTTATTTAATTAATCCTCAAATTATCCTATGATTTAAATTTTAATCTAAATTTACCCGGCTTTCTTTATTTCTTCCCCTAATTTGCGACCTATCTGATAACATTTATTCAATTCATCCTCAGTGGGAAGGTAATCCACTTCGTATTTATCTTGCACCTGAAATCCGCATTTTTCTAGGGATTCCGCCAGTTTATCCACTGTTTTGCCACTCCACCCTTTAGAACCAAATGTAACAGCTAATCTACGGACACCGGTTCTGGCGAAGCTTAAACCCTTCAAGTAATACATAAAGTCCCCAACACTAGGATATGGTTCATTGAAAAGTGTAGGCACTCCAATCAGCAATGCTTTACTCTCTAAAATATCTTTAACCATTTCACTTCGCTCATCCTCATGTAAAAAATACATATTAACTTTTATGTCTTCATCAATCAGTCCTTCCGCTAATGAATGAGCCATCTTTTGGGTTGAGTAGTGCATAGTATCATAAACAATAGTAGCCATATTTTCACACTTCCCAGTGGCCCAATCACTGTAAGCAGATATTATTTGCATAGGATCAGTCCAAATTTGTCCATGTGAAGGAGCTATCATATTTATTTTTTCTAATAATTCCAATTCCTTGATTTCTTCAAATTTACGTAACACCAACATTGATAATGGCGTTAACAAGTTAGCATAAAATTTTTTAGCAGCATCCATTAAAATATATTTGGGAATATCTACATCAAAACGATCCTTAAAGCATAAATGCTGTCCAAATGCATCATTAGAGAATAATATGCCTTCGTCCACGAGTAATGTGAACATACTATCGGGCCAATGCAACATCTTGGCTTCAAGGAATGCAAACTGCCTATCTCCGATATCAAGGACGTATCCTGTTTTAACTGTTTTGAAGTCGGCATCCTCCAGTGCTGGGTAATGTTTTTTAAGTCCTTCCACGGCTATTTTTGTACAATAAATAGGTGCTTCTGGGAATTTTTTATGGATCTCAACCAAGGCTCCGCTATGATCCGTTTCAATATGATTCTGGATTATCAAATCCACTTTTAATTCCCTGTCCTCCTTATGGAAGGCATCTTCAATTCTACCCCACATCTGCGAAGACGTTCCGGGGTAAGTATTGTCAATCAAAACCACTTTATCTGCACCAAAAACCAGGTAACTATTATAAGTGGTTCCATTTAAGGTATATCCATGATAATTTCTTATATCCCAGTCATGAACACCAATCCAATATACTCCATCTTTAATCTTCCGAGCACTTGCTTTCATTCTTATTTTCCCCCACAAAAAAATACTAAAAAAAATTCTTTTTAATTCCAGTTTTATTTATGTAGTAAAAGTATTATATTTTTATGCAAAAAAATCATTTTATTTAATAGGGTCTAAAAAATTATATTAAATACTTTTAAATAAAATTATAGTTATTTAAACAATTCAAAGTAAAAAAATATCAGTTAACTAATAGTATTAGTTAAATACAAGTG
Organism: Methanobacterium sp.; assembly: GCA_003166335.1. GTDB lineage: Archaea > Methanobacteriota > Methanobacteria > Methanobacteriales > Methanobacteriaceae > Methanobacterium_A. The sequence goes on from PMWA01000023.1 coordinate 12,301, forward strand.
TGAATGCATAGTACATGCCAGCAGAAAGAGCAATACAAGCAGGTATGGTGAGTATCCAAGTGGTGGCTATGTGTTTGATTACATCCATTTTCACAGTATCAGTTCCCCTGGCTACACCGACCCCAATAACTGAACCTACTAAAGTTTGAGTTGGTGATATGGGACTTCCTAAAAACGCGAATATATAAACAACAGATGCCATAGATATTTGAGCTGAAAAACCTCTACTTGGAACTAATTCTGTGATACGTCTACCAATAGTACCTGTAATTCTTCCCCCCGCAATTAATATACCTAAAACCATTCCAATGGCACCTATAAGCTTTATGTCCATACTAAATCCTGCTCCAAAAGCATAGTAGATCACCGCGGTTGAAGCTGCAATATCTATGGCTCCTACATTCAACGCCGCAAATCCAGAACTTCCAATTTGTAAATAGCCAAATATTTTTTCTACTCTGTCTTTAAGTCCAACTGTAGATATATTACGGATAAATTCACGTCTTAAAATGTAATATACAGTAAATCCTGAAGCAAATCCTATTATAGGTGAGAAAATCCAGCTTAAAATAATAAATCCTAGCACGTTGAAGTGTATATGTGACGGGCCAGCGGCAGCTAGCCCGTAACCGAAAACAGCGCTTACAACAGCATCTGAACCCGAAATGGGAATTTTTCGCATCAAAGTAAAACTGATCCAGATAGCAGCCGCTAATATGATAATCAAAGCTCCAGTAGTTGTTAATACATCTGAACCAATAATTCCATTTCCAATGGTTCGAGTCACATTACCTCCCAAATATATTGCTCCAATAAACATGGTTGCAGCGCCTAAAATCAAGGCTCTCCGCATTTTGAGCGCTCCACTTCCTACGGCAGTACCAACCGAATTACCAATGTCGTTCGCAGCAATAGTAAATGCCATATAAAAGCTTATAATGACTCCAAATATGAGTAACCAATTCATATACATAATTTATAATTATTAGATATAGAAATATCTTGGTAATCCCCTGAAAAACTTAATTTTTTTACTTTTATGAAAAAATATTATTAAATTTTTAATGGTGGAATAAATGATCGTAAGCTTAAAATAGTAAAAAGTCTAAACTAATAATAGGCTAGACTGGAGGGTTAGGGGTCCTCTGTAAGCGCATATCCCCTATACGGCGCGGTCGA
>PMWA01000094.1 GCA_003166335.1 Methanobacterium sp.
ATAATCATTATTGTAGTTGTTTTAAGATTTTTAGGGTTTTTTTAGGGATAAACGAGAATTATCCCCGTGTTTATGCCATAAACATAGATTAAAATTTCAAATATGATGAAAAAAGTTTAATAAATTCAAATAGGCTCTTGATTGATGACTAAAAAAAGGTAAAAAATGAATAAAAATATTGATATACTGCTTATAAATCCTTATGATGAGAATGCATTGAAGAATGCTCTTGGTTTCATAACTCCTCCTTTAAATCTCATGTACTTGGCGTCATCACTTGAAAAAGAGTCTTACTCTGTTAAAATTGTAGATGATGATCTACTCCAGATGGGATACGAAAAGGTTTCTGAGCTGGCAGGAAAGCTCAATCCACAATTAGTTGGTGTGACTGCGACCACATCTACTATAAAAAGTGCATTGAAATATGTGGAATTAGTCAAAAACATTCTACCTAATTCGTTAACTGTAATGGGTGGACCCCATACTACTTTCATGCCATCTGAAACCTTAAAGAGTTCTGAAAATCTGGATGTGGTGGTTATGGGTGAGGGTGAGGAAACAATGGTGGATTTGGCCAACCATTCCACCGGAAGTAGCCATGGTCTTGATGAAGTTAAGGGAATTTTTTACAGGGATTTAATGAGTGAAAATTTAAAAGCAACACAAAAACGTCCTTTGATAAAGGATCTTGATGCATTGCCTTTCCCTGCAAGACATCTTGTTCCTTTTGATTCATATGGTGCTTCTAAAGAACAGACTGGTGGTATAATAACCAGTAGGGGTTGTGTGTACAACTGCAACTACTGTTCATCATCACTTATCATGGGTAAAAAGTTCCGATCACGCAGTCCAGACAACGTTGTGGACGAAATAGAGGAATTAATAAATAATTACCAAATAAGAGATATAGGATTCATGGACGACACATTCATGCTCAACAAGAGAAGGGTTAATGATATTGCCAATGAAATCAAAGCCAGAGATCTAGATTTAAGCTTCGTTGCATCATCCCGGGTTGACAGTGTAGATCAAAATTTACTTCAAAATCTGAAAAATTCTGGATTGAAAACCATATATTACGGTGTAGAATCAGGGTCACAACGTGTATTAGACCTAATGAAAAAGGGCATAACTCTCAAACAAGCAGAAGATGCTGTTAAAAGTGCAAAAAATGTGGATCTAGAAGTTTTAACCTCTTTCATTCTAGGATATCCTGGAGAAACCGAAGAAGATATGAACAAGAGCATAAAATTCTCTACAAAACTAGATTCAGACTACTGTCAATATTCAATTCTAACACCATTCCCGGGAACACCCATCTACAAGGAACTCAAAGAAAAGAATTTAATAGACAATGATGACTGGGATGAATACACTGTACTCAAACCGGTTTTGAAATATGATGAAATGGGTTTAAACAAGAAGATGGTGGAAAAAAAACTGGCCATAGCCTATTTGAAATACTATGCAAGGCCTAAATATCTCCTGAACCATCGCCACATGTTTAAGGTCATGTTTAAAACAGTTGTTCGGAGTTTTATCCTCCCCAAACTCATGGGAGACACTGGTAAAGGCTGGTACCAGAATCTAGACAACAAAACATCATCAGAATAGACAATATAAATACAATATTTATGAATTAGAAAAAAAGTATAATAATTATAGGAGAGATTTTATAATGAGTGAGAAAACAGGTGAATTAAAAGGAAAGATTAAAGAAAAAGAAGGTGAACTAAAAGGAAAAGCTAAAGAGATGAAAGGAGAAATAAAAGGAAAAGCTAAGGAGATGGAAGGAGAAATTAAGGGGAAAGCTAAAGAAGCCGAAGGTAAAAAATAAAAGGTAAAATTAGAAGATTATAGATATTTATTAAATTTATTATTATATTATTTTTTTTCATAATAATAAATTATGGAGAGTGTGAAGATGGTTTATGTAAGATGGAATACTGTTATAATTGGTGTTGTAATTGCAATAATTCTTGGTTTTGTCCTTGGGTTGATATCAACATCGGGAGCATTCATAGGATTCTTAATAGCTACTATATATGTTGGTTACATGATAGGCGGGGACTACGTGAATGGAGCTGTCAATGGGGCACTTGTTGGTATCGTTGCAGCAATAGTACTATTTATACTTGCTTTAATTGGATTTGGTGTTGCAGCGGGTTTAAGTGATATAATTATTCTTGCAGTTATCGGTGCAATAGGCGGAGTAATAGGAGTTTTAATAGGAGGTAGAGGTAGGGGCAGATTCTAACCTGAATTTAATCCCTAAAACTTTTTTTATGGATTAAAATGACACTTTTATAGATATACGAACATTATTATTCAGTTTTGTAAAATAGTAACTAAAAAAAAATAAAAATTTAAAAAAAAAGTTTAGTTTGTTTTTACATTCGTTGCCAGAAATGTTTCTTCTTCATTTCGAATTTGTCAGGGAATTGCATGATTATACCGTGGGAAAATCCATCGGCCATCATTCTTGCTTGCTTTTCTATTTCATCATAGGTAGATATGTCTGTTGTATAGTCTTTGGTTATTCTGGCCATTGTTTCTGCTTTAGTTAGTCTTAGATGGTCGTATAACATATTTTTCATTTCTTTTTCTTCCCAGTAGGGGTTTAGCATGTTTAAAGTGGCTGCAATCTCATCTGCATTTTTGTACCATTTTTTTTCAGCATCATCCGCTTTTGTATTATCCTCTGCGACTGCTGCCTGCACCAGCTCTGCAGCTGTTTTAAGGTGTTCGGTCATTAATTCATCGAATTTAGTTGCATCTTCTTCACCATAAAACACTCTACACACTTCTGCCATGTCTTTGGTGTTTCTTAACAACCGATTTTCAGTTGCAATAGTCTCTGTTGCGTCTTTGATGTCAACTAAACTTATTATAGTTAGTCTCATCCAGACAACATGTTCTTCCCAGAGTCCCATCCATTTTTTATCGAAATCTCCTTCATGCATCATATCCATATTTTCTTCCATTGCCATCTTATATCACCAGTTTATATCTAATCATATTAATCAAAATTTAATACCATATTCTAAATTCCATCTAATAAACCTTAATTAACACTTTGAATAACAATAAATTGTCAAATATTCTCAACTCGTTGTAATTCAACTTAAAATTTAGTTCGAAAAAAATAAAAGGTTAAAAAGGACTTAAATAAAATATGCCCCTTTATTCGTTCTTGAAAATTCTGCCTTTAATTAGAACAGTGTCACCAATGGCTTCAATCTTTTCATAAGGTACTATTTTTTTATCGCCTAAGCCTATTTTTGCGGATATTCCTGCTTCCTCCAAATGAATAGATATTACTCTGTTCGCTTCAAAATCCCAATCAACATCGTTTACGATACCTATTTTGTCTCCAGATTCGTCAATAACATCCTTACCAATCAATTCATCAGATATTTTCAATTTTTACACTCTCCAAAAACAAATTTTAATATCTCAATTTCATCTAACTTGGGTCTAATTCAACGTATTATATTATGTAAAGCCATATACTTAAAAATATTTATTAATTTTATTCTCATATGCACTCTATCTCAATGTGGATATAATGTTATTATTCATACCTTTGGCAATTGTATGTGGATTATATCTTTATACACGTCCTGAGAAGTTTGCTAAAGACCGTGGAAAATTCATTATACCTATATCAATCTTAATATGGATTATATACGCTGTTATCCTTATACACTAATTTCAACATCATTAAAAAGGGGTTTTGGTGGCATAATTACTTCCAGAAAGTGAAACAAACAAATATTTAAGGACTATAGCATTAAAAAGATCAAAAAAAATGTAATAAATCATTAAACTATACTTTATTTATTGTAATTCTAAAAATTTTTCATGGAACAAAATATAACCATTTAAATGAGCTTACCATTTAGGAACAATAATTAAAAATTTATTCGGATCTACTTTTTTTTGAAGATTATAAATGCACTGGTAAAGAAATAGAAACTTATCAAGATATAATAGAATATACTGAAAAAGACGAATTTGGATTTCCAATAACTGCTTTTTGTGTTACTCAGAAGATAAGAAATTTAAGCGCTCATGATTTAAATTGGGAATAAGCAAATTATTTATGCAATTTTTTATGTGCTGGAAGAAAAATACTTTTAAATATTAAACAAATTACTATGTATTATTATTTTTTTTTAGGAGGTTTTTCTAATGGTGGAAGAGATAAGAGAGTTTTCTGAGAATGTTTCAGATGAAAAACTAGAAACCGATGTGGAAAAATATGTAGATCTAGCTAAGGAGTTGGGAGCTACGGATGCTAAAAGGATCAGTACTGATATGATAATTGTGGATGAGAGGGTTAGAGCTAGGTGTTATTCTCCTAGATGTCCTTATTATGGTACCAATCTTAACTGTCCACCCCAATTTGATTGGGATTTAGATAAAACTCGAGAAATCGTTAGTAAATACAGATATGGTGTTTTTATCATGCTTCAAGTCCCACCAGAAGAGCAAACTGGGGATTATGATAACCCTAAACATCCTGTTCCTGGCGCCAGAAAGATGTATGAAATTGTAGCTAAAGTTCAATCTGCAGCATTTTATGATGGATACCCTCTTGCTTTAGGTTTTGCAGGAGGACCATCATGTAAACGTGTTTTCTGTTCAGCAGTTGAATGCAAAGGAATTAAGGGAGAAAGATGTAGAATGGCTCTTAAATCTAATCCCACCATGCATAGCGCAGGAATGGACGCATATTCCATGGCCTCAAAAGTGGGTTGGAAAATTTACCCCATCGGAAAAAAAACCGAACCGTCTCAAATAAAACATGGATTGGAGTTAGGATTAGTCCTCATATAATTAATGACCACATTTATGCAAATTTTTAACAAATACAGATGTTATCTGTTCCCTGAGCATTAAAGTAATATGTTTTTAATCTATAAATTGAATAACATGCCAAATGTTCATATTGCATAAACTAAGAAGAATAAAATTAGTCTTAAAATTACATCTAATTAGCTATTTTTGATTAGAAGAGAGTATAATCGTCCATAGGGCTAAAAAATGGTGGTTTAACGAAGTAAACCCAACATCTTAATAGAAGCTGCAAACATCAATGATGGTGATTATATTGAAGTAACCATTAGGAAGATTCCCAAAGATTGAGATGTTATTAGATATCTACTGTTTAACTGAGTCAAATCCTCAGTTACCTTTTACTCTGGTTTTTCTTAGGATAAATCCTTAAAAATAATAAAATTTCTTTAAGTTTTTTAATTATTGTTCAAGAGGTTTGAGTGTTCTTGGAAATTTAAATTCACTAACAAATTGAGGAATATCAGTTTTATTCTTATATGAACGCATAAGAATATCTTTAACATCAGATGACCCAATTAAAAGCAAAGGAGTTACATCCCCATATTTATCAATAAATGATTGAACCAATTTTAGTATACATTCACCCTCAGCTATTTCTTTTATGGTAGCAGTCATAGGTCTATCATGATTAGGATAAAAAGAGTTTCTAAAGGCTTCAATTTTTTTATAAAGATCATATTCATCTATATACTTAAATTCCTCTTCACATTCCAATTTAACACTTTTTTGCTCCCATTCATTAACCCATGTAGGAATATCACTTGGATCTTTATAGTAAGCAATAATAATATTTTTAAGAGTAGGAATCCAAAGTAAAAGAAACCTAATTGAACCCCTATCATCCTCCATCTTTGTAATAGCTGTATGCATTAAGGATTCAGCTTGCTCTTTCTCTTTAGAGTTAGTAAGAACATATCTACCATATTGAATAGAGAGAGATTGTAAAAAAGCAGTAATTTCATCCCCGAGCACACGCGGATCTGCAATATTAAATATTTTATCATCAATCAAATTAACACCTCCATGTTATTACATAATTAATCAATTCTACTATTTACAGTTAATCTAATTAGGGGTGTGCTGCAGCCAATTGTGGAAACTTTACTTCATCTTGAATCTGGTGGTTAAGGTTCAACATTTCGTCGGTTTTTTTCTAAAATAATTTAATATATTTAGCAATAAATTTTTGAAAAAATTTAATACTATCAACTTTAATAAAGAATATTAAGAATTAATAGGATTAAAAATTTCAAAGCGGTGTATGAATTGATTAAAGACGAAATAAATGAATTGAAAGAATTACAAATGAGAACTATTCAAAAAGATCAAGGATTAAATGGGAAGATATTGGATATTTTTAAGAAAGTGAATACGAATTATCACATACAGCAACCATTTGTAAGTATATCTACTAAAGAACCTGTTATACATTTAATGTTCAAAAATCTTTCTAATAATGAATTTCCTACTAAATTTGTAAATGATATTCAGGAGAAGTTAGAAGCAGTTGATAGTCGAATGCACTTTGAGAATAATAAAATAACTCTGACATTAAGTTTTTGAGTGTATTTTAATTAAAAAATTATTCTTTTTTTATTTATAATTAATATCAGTTACTCTTGCAATATTTGCAAACAAATAAATTATTGCACTATGTATATACGGGGAAATAGCAATAACCTTAGTTTTCCTAATACTACTCTACTTTTTTTAAACTAAATTTTGAAACTCTGATGACAAACTTTTATGAAAAGATCGAACAAAAATAAAAAGTAAGTTATTTTATATTAAAAAAAATAATTGCGAATGAGAAGTTTTTAATGATAATTCTTAAAGGAACTAATAGAATCTGCTAGCAAATGCCAGATCAATCATGACTTCGAGCTTAATTTAACATGCATAATAAATTTATCAAATAACATATTAAAAAAAGGTACTTATCATGTGAAAATTGTAGGGATAATGTGCATCTATCATGGTTATCAAAACCTATAAATCATTAAATTATAATTTAATTGTTTTTTATTATTTACTTTTGTAAAAACAAATATTTATTTAATTAATGTATTATAATTATTTGATAACATATTATTTAGTAAGTATGAAAATGTGAATACTTTGATAATTACTAAAAATTTATTAAAAATTATGATGAAGTAAAGGATGATTTAAGTTTATTTCTTCATCCTGAGTTCAAATGAAAATTATAATTAGTTTAACTTGGAAAATAAAGAATTAAAAGATTTAAAAAAAGATTTAATCTATAGATACATCCTACATCCCCTTAAAGATTTAGAAAAACAATGTCTTATTTTTAAACAGGAAAGATAATTATTTTTTATCACCATGAATTAAACTCGGATTTTGAAATTATTTGATATTATAAAACCATCCCTGCAGTGCAAAAAAATAATATATTATGGCTTAATCATGAATAACCACTTAAAAATTATCCCAAATTTAGCGGAGTCAAAAAATGGGATATCACCCATTTTCAACCAGGATTTTAGAGAGAAATCTCAAATATTAAAATTTTATAATGTATTTAATATGTTTGTAAAATTTTACTTTCTAAATCTTTAAAACTAATTTTAAGAGTGTTTAAGTCTTTAATAACCGGATAAACATTTGAAATAAGAATTCTAATCTGTTTTGAGTCATCCCTATTTCTGATAGTAACTTTATCATCATCCAGAGTATCATGATCTACTGTCACTGCAAAAGGTACACCTATCTCATCAGATCTAGCGTAACGTCTTCCAATAGTACCAGAAGAATCATATTCAGCTACAATGTTATTATTTCTTAACTGATCCCTGATTTCAAATGCTATTCTAACCTGATCCTCTTTATTCACCAATGGGAAAACATTGACCTCTACTGGAGCTATATCCGCCGGTAAACGTAATAAAACTTTATTATCCTCCTTACAGTAGCAATGTAAAAGCACAGCGTAGAAAATCCGATCTATACCATAAGATGGTTCTATAACGTGAGGATAAATCTTTGCACCTCTTAAGGTTTCATCTACTTCGTTTAATTCGAGTAGATCAGGCGTTAACTGATAAGTGCTTCCTTCCACCTCTATTTCATATTTACCATTATCATTAAGTTCATGGACAATCTGAGAAGCATCAGTATCTTTTAAGACCTTCAATATTTTAGGAGCATCAGCCTTGAATAATGGTCCAAATTTACTCATTTGAGGTTTAACAACCAGTTTTTTAACCAGCTTTGGTTCGGTGTATTCAATAAAAACTCTTAAATCCTCTTTACTGTATTGACTGTGGGATTTAAGATCATAATCAGATCGATCAGCTATGCCTATTATTTCAACCCAGCCATATTTATCAGTTTCAATTTCAACATCCCAACAATCTATAGCGTAATGAGCCATTTCACTAGATAAATGCTGTCTGAATCTCACAACATCCCCAGGTATTCCTAAATCCTTTAAAAACCTTCCCGCAAGGCATAATTGATAAGTAAGCATTTCACTGGAGATAGTGCCACTCTCTAATGCATCTAATGCTGACATTTTTACCATATGTTCTCCATTTGATTGTCTATCTGCAGAATAAAGATGTAGAATATCATCAGCCACCTCACAGAATTTAGGATGGCTTTTATCCACTGGATCAACAAAAATTTCAGCTTCCGCTTGGGTGAATTCACGTAATCTAATAACACCCTGACGAGGAGATATCTCATTTCTGTAAGCTTTACCCATCTGCACTACTCCAAAAGGTAATTTACCCCTGTAAAATCGAAGAAGCCTCTTAAAAGGTATGAAGATTCCCTGAGCAGTTTCCGGCCGCAAATAACCTGTTTTTTTACCTTTAGCCCCAATAACTGTCTGGAACATAAGATTATAACTCCATACATGAGTTAAGTAGCCACCACATTGAGGGCAACATATATTCTCATCAGATAATACTTTTGAGAGTTCTTCATTCTTTAATCCCTCCACATCTTTCCCCATGGCTTCTTTTATCACATGGTCGGCTCTAAAGACTTCCATGCAATCTTTACATTCAGTCATAGGATCTGTGAAGTGATCAACATGTCCTGATGCTTTAAGAGCTTCCTCAGGCATTATAGTGGGTGATTCTATCTCAAAAAAACCTTCCCTTATCACATAATATTCACGCCATTTATTCATAATCTTATTTTTAAGAATAGCTCCTAAAGGACCGTAATCAAAGAATCCAGCTACTCCAGAATATAATTCAAATGAAGACCATAAAAATCCTCTTTTTTTGGCGATATTCATTACTTCATCGTTTTTCATTCTAAATCATCTCAGTGTATAATCATCTAATTAATTATTAAATATAAGTAAACATTGCAAAAAAAGAAAAAAACTCTTGAATTAAACCATTCTGGTTTTGTTTATATTTTTAATTTCATAATCATGCTTTATTTTACTAGTAACTGGGCTTTTTTGACCCATATATTTACTATCCCTGTCCGGGTGTCCATAAGGTTTCTCTGAAGGCGATGTCATTGTTTCAAAAACGATTTGACATACCCTCTGACCAGTATATAATGCAACTGGCATTTTACCAATATTAGATATCTCTAAAGTAATTTTACCATGGAATCCTGGGTCTATATAACCAGCAGTAACATGCATTGTCACTCCCAATCTTCCCATAGAAGAACGCCCCTCCACACGAGCCACTAGATCATTAGGCAGTTTAATGGTTTCATAAGTGGTGGCTAAGGCAAATTCTCCAGGATGGATTATGAAAGGTTCTCCTTCATCTATGTAAAATGATTCCATATAAGATTCCAAATCGCTTTGATCCATGGGATCAATGCATGGCTTCCTGATAATTCGGAAGCCTTTAAATTCCCTACCAATTCTCAAATCAACTGATGATGGCTGTATCTGCACTTTAGGATTTGTTAAAGGATTTATAACTATTTTACCTGATTTTAAATGTTCCTTTATATCTTTATCACTTAGAATAGCCATACTCTTTTACCTCTTCACTTCTTTAGCATCTTCATTTTTAAATTCAATAGATGATGGATTCCAAATCACATTAGGAACCCCACAACTATTCCCCACACCCACTAATAAAACCTTAGAACCCGGAGGAGATCTTAAAATAGCCTTCTCAACTAAAGGAATAGTTTTAACTGCAGCATCAAGTATTTCCTTTTTCAAAGGACTTATTGCTTCCTCAGGACTCATCTTAACAATCACTGCTTCAAACTGAAGATCCTCATTAACCATTTTCTCTTCAATAATCCATTTATCCACTCCAGGACCACCAATTACCACACCAATACCCTCAGCAATGGAACCCGTTTTCTCTCCCTCCAACTTAGCCGCCGCATCAACTGTTATAATCCGCTTAACACCCTCATAATCTATTAAAGAGCTTATAGTTTTACCTATTTTACCAGTCCTACCACCAGGACCTTTAGCTCGGGCCATAATCAACTTCCTATCCTGAAAATTTCTTTTAACAATTACTATTCCATCCTGTTCTATGAGTTCTTCAGGATTATCCGAAGCCATCATCATCCCCACCACTAGACAGCCTAAACCATCCCCAATAGGTTTACCCTGCGAAAAAGCTTCTATTCCTTCAAATTGAGCTTTTGCAATCCTCATTATAATAGGCATACTCGTTTGTAACATGAAAAGTATCTGCAAGTTACCAGTTTTTTTAACCAGGTCTAAGTTATGTCTTACTTCTTTAGTCACATTACTTATTCCAAGAATAGCTTTAAGGGTCATTATAATATTAGATTTCCATTCCTCATCTGCCTCAGGCGCCATTTCACCAGCCATAAATTTGAATCTTTCTTCACCCATATCTAAGATTTTATCAATCTTTGTTACAATACCATTAGGATCCAGATTAACTGGCGGAACTATAAAAAATTCCATGAAATCCTGAATACTTTCCTTAGGATCTTCAGGTGGATTTCCTTTATCCTTAGATAGCTCCACTAATATATCTTCGCTTTTATCAACCATTTCTTCCAATTCTAATGTTGCTTTATTAACACCAGATAATATCCGGTTTCTTATAAAAATTGGAATCGCTACGATCAGTAGAATAACTATAAGTATGCCTATAATGTCGAAGGTGTTTAAGCCGAATACCATTAAAAATCCACCGCTATTGTTTCTTGTTTAATAAATCGTATAATCTAATTTTTTACTTATTAATCATTAAAAATTTAAATTATTTATAACTAATTCTTAACAATGTAGCCAAAGCTACTAATTGACTAATGTTAATAAGCAGTAACGGAAGATCAATGGGATTTGCCATGGGAGGACCGGGTGGTGGTGATGGAGGACCTAAAAATCCCAGGGAAAGGATATTTTGAATCAATAAAAATATTCCAAACACTAAAAGACCAATAGTATATTGTGATTTCCATTTACGATAATTCTGCCAGTATATGGAAAGTAAAACTAATATTATACAAACGTTAGCAAAAGCCACTCCAAAACCTATGTCACTATACAACAATTTCTTTAACCTCCTAAATAATAAATATTAAATATCTTTCTCTGATATTCTCCAAACTTCTTTAAATACATCAAAATCATCTTTCATCACGTTTGAAAGCATATAAACAGTACCGTACTGTCCATCTCCAGATGTTTTAACAATGTTATTTTTAATTAACACATCCATATGATGTCTTATAGTTTTATAATCTAAATTCAATTTTTTAGCAAGCTGATTAGCATTATACGGTCTAGAATTTAATTCATTAATAATTCTAGCACGATTAATACCGCCCCGGGTACCAGCTATCAACCACCAAATTATATCTTCCATTTTTAATACCATTTAAAGTAAAGCAGTTACATGAATAAATAAAACGAGTTTATGAATTAAAAAAAACCTATTATTTCATTATATTCTTTAATAAAAGCTTTAAATTTTTCCTATTTATCGCTTTCCATAATCAGAATTTCAACTGCCTTAATAATATTCTTTTTAATTTTTCAGATATTTAAAATATAAGAATAATAGAAATATATTTAACGAACGTTAAAATAAATGAATAAATTCGCTAATATTTTTTCCACTTTCATCTACACTTGTAATATTTGAAAATGTTATGCTAATTCTTCACAATTATCCTCAAATTGTTAAGTTTGCAAAAGAACTACACTTAAAATCCTTATCAGATTTAATTAATCACTCTTTTTTTATGCTCGTCCCTGGGACGTATGTTTTCATTACAATATGTTAAATGTAAAAAAATATAATACTATTTTACTTGAATTAACATAAAAAGAGGGTTAAAGTTTACAAAATCCTATCTCTTATTCTTCTTAAAGTTCCTTTTAGAGTATGTGCTTCTCTAGCCGATATAAAGGATCTGCCTAAAAGTCTGCGAAATACTATAGAAGCATTTTTACTTTTATGATTGGGATAATCCAATTTATTTATGATTTCATCCATAGTGGAGATTAAACTTTCCTTTTCCTTTAATGAAGCCTCTGCTAAATCTTCCACTGGATATTTTTTTTCTTTTTTAAATAATTCATAAAATATTATTGATGCTGCATGGCTTACATTCATTATAGGATATGATTCATGAGTGGGAATGGAAACAATTAAGTCACATAATGCTATTTCACGGTTATATAGTCCATTACCCTCCCTTCCAAATATTAATGCCAATTTACCATTTATATTTATAGAATCCGCTAATTGTTCCGGTGTAACTGCAATTCTCTGGATATTATAACTTCCACCAGCAACACCGGTAGTTCCCACCATGAAGTCTATCCCCTCTTCACATGCAAACTCTTCCAGGGAATTATAGGTTTCACATTCATTTATAACATCCTTAGCATGCATAGCATAATAATAAGTTTCATTTTCAATCTTACCTGGATTTATAAGCACCAGATTTGAAAATCCGAAGTTTTTCATAGTCCTGGCAAGGAAGCCAATATTTCCGGGGGATTCAGGTTCCACAAAAACAATGTAGATCATTTTTTTTCTCAATTTAAAATTTCTACAAATAAAATCTTTATAAAATTAAAAAAAATTGATTTTGGGATCTTATTTGGGTTGATAAGATAATTGTAGTAATTTAAGTATGTTTAAAACGTCAATCTCCAATCCTTCTTTCTTGAGAGAATCTCGAATATGATACTCGCAGAAAGGGCATATAGTGATTACGGCATCCACATCCAGGTCCATAATCATATCCACTTTTCTTTTACCAATTTTAGCTGCTAAATCTGGTTTACCAGATCTTACACCTCCACCAGAACCGCAACATCGATCTGGTTCTTCCATCTCCACAAATTCCAATCCTTTAATCTTATTTAGAATTTCTCGAGGCTCTTTCCGGATTCCCTGGCCTCTAGACAGGTGGCAAGGATCATGATAAGTTACCTTCAAGTTTACCGGTTTCATATTCTTCATGTTTAACTTATCAGCCAGGAATTCGCTGATTTCTACCACGTTAAGATTCACACCATACTTAGGATAATCATTTTTCAAAGTAGCACCACATCCAGCACAAACAGTGATTATGACATCATAATCCTTGAAAACCTCTGCATTTTTCTTTACTATATCTTCTACAATCTCTGTCTGCCCCGTTCTAATCATAGGTGAACCACAACAAACTTGATCTGTAGGTACTATTACATCAATTCCCTGATTCTTCAACACATCGAGAAGAGCGAACCCCACGTCAGGCAACCGGTAATCTATCATACAACCTGTGAAAAAGGCGATTTTAGGTTTTATATCTGCAGATTTCAATGTTTCCTGGGAAATAACTTTTATAAAACCTTCTCCTAATGGTTCCACTGATCTGCCCGTTTTTTCTATGAGTTCTTTAACTGCTTTATGAGGTGGTAGTGGACCTATTCCTTCCCTACATGATAATTCCCTTAATTTTTCAATAGCACCTCCAAAGGTGTTAATCTCTTTAGGGCAGACTTCCACACATTTAGAACAGGAAGTACAGCAGTATAAACCCTCATCAAAACTACTCTGGACGCGGTCGCCACAGTCTCGAGGATCCAGTGCAAATTTACCAAAGTAACGCATGAAATATGGGCCAGCGAATTCAGTGGTTTCCTTTAAAGCAGGACATACCGATAAACAGGATAAACATTCAATACAACTTCTAAGCTTTTTTGAATTTTCATATTCTTCCGGTTTTAGATTTGCCGGACATTGGTATGTATCACATTCATCAATGAATAATTCAAGTTCTTTTACCCGTCCATCCATTATAGTACGGTCTACTACCAAATCCTTCATTACATCAAAATCTAAAGGTTCTATAATATCTCCATCCATTATTTCCGCTTTGCAAGCTAGCACAGTTTGACCATTCACTTTAACTGCACAAGATCCGCACTGCCCAGCTCTGCAAGAGCAACGATAAGATATTTTTGCATCATAATTTTCGTTAATATAATTTAAGGCATCTAAAACCTTCATTTTCTCCTTTTTATCTACTTTAAATGTTTCTAAGCGTGATTCATCATCTTTGTGGGGATGATACCTAAAAACTTTAACCTTTATCATATATGTACTCCTTATTATTATCTTTAAAAAAGTTTTATTAAATAAATTAAATTATAAATAATTAAATAAAAATTTAAAATATAGTATAAACTTAAATGATTATTATATTCAATATTATATGATCTAATATTTAATCTTTAACCTAAAATAATATTTTTACAATTTACTCAGCTTTATTTCTTAAAGGAATTATTTAATTAAGTTAAAAGTGATTTTAATGTCTAATTTTAAATTTTCAAGAAAATTAAAGGATTACCTGAAGAAAATTGAATTAAAAACGGGGCGAGAGATAAAATTCTTTAAGAGCCCTGATTTGGGAATAAAAGGAATAACTGCAGCATATAATTATCATCCCCACTATATTCAAATAACACTCAATATGGAAAATCCAAGATCTATAGAAGATAGAGAGAGATCTGTAGCTCATGAAGCCACTCATGGCTATATTATACATAAATTAAAGTTTTGTAGACCAATTTTCCTTGAAAATGTGGATGATAATTATAAAAGAGATGTACATCTCATCTTCACTATGATAGAGGACATTATAGTGAATAAAATCATACAAGATAATGGATTCTATCCTTTCGGCCATGAATACTTACCCATGGTTACCGAAGAGATAAAAATTGCTCACAAAGGTGAAGAAGAAGGGGAAAAATTTTATCATAGATTTACCGACAATCCCCACCTAGAAGCTCTTCTCATGATCTCTCGTTACATAATCGCCTGGGGATTTTTAAGATACTATCATCTAGATACTCAAGAAGAAAAATTAATCCAAGAATTCACTCAAACATTCCAAAAATTTTATATAGATTATTATAAATTTTGCGTTAAAATAAAGGAAATTATAGAAGAACACAATATTTTCACTGCTAATGGAGAATGCTCTGCAATACAATTAATCCTGCAGCTTTTTAAATTGGATGAAAGAGTAGAATTAACTCAATTAAATTAAAAATTTCAAAAATAATTTTTTTCTAAACATTTTGAATAAACTAATAACTCATATTCCAACAAGATCCTTTACTAATAGCCAATATATTAATAATTCATTCTCTTTTTTCTTGTAATCATTGAATCTGTTACTTATTATATTCCAAAATTTTTTATTATGCCTCATCTCCATTAAATGTGCTAATTCATGGACGACAATATATTCAATAAGTTGAATGGGCAAATATTTCAAGTAGAGATTAAAGTTAATGTTTCCCTGGCAACTGCAGCTACCCCACCTGGACTTCATCCTCCGAAAACGGATTTGATTAACGGTAACATCCAATTCCTGGGAGATTCTATCAATATATAATGATATTATACGTTTAAATTCTTCATCTGTTCTTTCTAAGTCTAAACTTCTATTAAGAGCTTCTTTTTGAGAGTTCTTTATCAAAGAAACTTTTTTGTATATCCAGTTCTCATGCTTCTTAAGAAGTTCTTGAGGATTATGATATCCTTTAGGTAATATCAGATATAAATAACCTGTTTTAACTTCTAATCTAGGATATTTTATATTACGATGGATTACATCATAATCCACCTCTAAATCATTAATTTTAAATTTTTTCATAATCACATTATTATATTATAGAAATTTTGATTTAATTTCATTTATATGTAGATTTTCATAATTTTTTTATTTAATTTATTGGAGGGACACTAAAGGCCAACCAAAGAAAACAAATTTAAATTATTACGATTTAAAGAAATTAATAAAATCTTGCATATGAAATTCGCGAAGCTAAAAATGAAAAAATAGGCTAAACAGATTAACTGGGAAAAAAGTGAAAAAATAGATTTTATGAAAAGTCTAAAAGATAGTAATCACCTTATTTATTACAGATTACTAATTTTTAATTGAATGTAGCAACTACGTGCTCTAAAACCCCGATATTCTCAACGTCGCCTGATACTATGGCACCTTCCCCATTTTTAACGAAAAAGCAGTATTTAATACTGAAAGTTCCATCACTTGGATTAGGATTATTAATAAATGTGTATGCGGTTCCATTAATGGTTCCATTTTGAACAGTAGGTGGATTTGAATTGGAAATGGCCGAACCCATATCTACTTGGAAATCATCCATATTATTTACACTTCCATTATTTCCATAAGGTATAACAGAAAACCATCCACTATTTTTATTTTCAGTACCGTTGTAAACATTAACCCCATCTTCAGAATTATTTACAGTTTGCCACCCTGCAGGGTATTGAAATGACATATACTGATTAGTATAAGTATTATAACCTGTTTGAGAATTATTTCCATTATTAGAAGATACAAAAATTCCTATAATGAAAAAAAACGCAATGATGCAAATGATTCCAATTATAATTTTGCCTAATTTTTCCATATAAGATATAAATTTTTAATAACTATTTAATCTTTTCTAAATTAAGGAGAAAGGTTAATGGAGGTTGATTTTTGTCCATGTTTTTTGTCCATGCTTCCATTCTTCGATTTAGATAATCTAATATTCCGTTGTTGGTTTTGTATATGGGTTTTACTATTCAAACCAAATTTTTTTTTAAAAAAAGATGAAAAAAAGTCGTAAAGAAATACCCCCACGGCTTAAAGTTTTAGTTTAAAGTCCAAAAAGCTTGTTCGCGCCTTCTTCTGCTATCAACTGATTAAATAGACCTGAAGGAATGACTACAATATTTCCTTGAGCATTCTGTGATATGACGGCACTAATTAACGCTGGAAGTTTTGAACTGTTTGATGCATTCACAATTGCATCGAATAATGTCGTAACAGCAGCACCTCTGGTCATGTTATCTGAAGTCTGCAACATTCTCACGTAAGTAAGAGAACTACTACCTATCGATGTACCATTCACATATATTGGTCCAACTGCATTATCTATAGCATCTACTGCTTCTGGTTTAATAATCACTACCCCATCAGTTTGTATACCAGTATTAGACTGAACAATCTGCTGAGCATATTGAGAATCTTGAGTAAGATTACTCCAATAAAAAGAGTCTACTAACAAAAGATGTGTTTCAAAAGCAGCAACATCCGGAGGAGCACTGATATTGGTACTCGGCGCCATGTTGCCAGGATAAATAGGTGTAATATTCTCCACTTTACCATTAGTGAAGTTAGCAACAAAAGCCATGTCCACAGCTCCTGGACCACCACCACCCTGGGGTTCGGTATCATCAATAAGTATAAACAATAATTGATGATTTTCCCAAGTACCACTTTTAACTGCAGATTCATAATTAAATAATGCATAAGCTGCAACTGAACCTATAACTATGATAGGAATTAATATAAATGCAAGAGTTCTATTCATCATATTATTCACTTCCTGTTCTATATTTATTTAATAAAGAAAATTTCTTATTTTAACATATCTAAGGCTTTAAAAAAGTGAAAAGAATAAGTCCCTTAAAAAATTATAAATTCCCTAAATATGATCTATAAAACATCAATAAATTCGAAATTATATATAAATTATCTTTTGATAAATTATCATTAATAAACTTTACCCTACTCAGGCCCCAATCCAATTTTAATTAAGAATATAACTCAGATTCATTAAAAAGGTATATTATTAATACTTAGCGAATTATTTAAATTTACTTAAAAAAATTATAAAACTATCTCCCAAAAACAGTTGTATACTCCAAATTAACATTAAATGAATTATAATAAGATAATAAAAGAAATTTTCTATAGGTTGGATAATATTATGAATATAAAAGACGTTTTAACAGCCCCTAAAAATGAAGTACTATTTTTATTAGGTAATGAAGCTGCTGTTAGAGGTGCATTAGAAGCAGGGGTTTCAGTAACCTCCACATACCCCGGCACACCATCCTCAGAAATCGGGGATGTATTCTCAAAAGTTGCCAAGGATGCTGATATTTACTTTGAATTCTCCACCAATGAAAAAGTAGCTCTGGAAGTAGCAGCAGCAGCAGCAGTTTCAGGTTTAAGATCATTCACTTTCATGAAACATGTGGGTTTAAACGTGGCTTCAGACTCCCTTATGACCACAGCTTACTCAGGAGTAAACGGTGGAATGGTAGTGCTATCAGCAGATGATCCCTCCATGTTCTCCTCTCAAAATGAGCAGGATAATCGGCATTATGCCCAATTAGCTAGTATACCCCTCTTAGAACCTTCAAATCCTCAAGAAATAAAAGATATTATGAATTATTGCTATCAACTATCAGAGGAATTTCAAATACCTGTTTTAATCCGCACCACTACCAGAGTGTCCCATATGCGTGGAGTAGTGAAGCTAGACTCCATTTTCAAGAGCAAAAACATAGGATTTTTCTATAAGGATCCTGAACGCTTTGTACCTGTACCTGAAGCTGCGCGGAAAATGCATAAAAAATTAATGGAAAAAATGAACAAATTACAGGAACGAGCAAATGAATCCACATTAAATCAAATATTCCATAAAAACGGCAGTTTAGGTGTTATAACTAGTGGGGGTGCTTTTAACTATGTTATGGATGTGGTGGAGGAGAATAATTTACCCGTTAATGTGCTTAAATTAACTTTTACCCATCCTTTCCCAGAAGAAACTGTATTAGAATTTATAAATGACGTAGAAGAGATATTGGTGGTAGAAGAAGTTGATCCTGTAATGGAGAATGCTGTGTTGGCAGTTTTAGGTAAACAAGGAGTTAAAAAGGGAATTCATGGAAAATTAGATGGTTCATTACCATTAATATATGAATACAATCCAGGAATCGTTTTGAATGGTATTAAGAAAGTTTTGAACATTAAAACAATTGAAAAAGAGATTCAAGAGACAAGTATACCTTTGCCTGAGAGACCGCCTACTTTATGTCCCGGATGTCCCCACAGGGCAATTTATTATTCAGTTAAAAAAGTTATATCAGATTTGGACTTAGAAAATGTTATTTTCCCTACGGATATTGGCTGTTACACACTTGGAATTGAATCACCTTATAAAGCAGGTGATTATCTACTTTCCATGGGTTCCTCTATAGGAACTAGCTGTGGATTCTCCAAGGCTACACGGCAGTGTATTGTAAGTTTTATAGGAGATTCTACCTTTTTCCATGCAGGTATTCCTCCCCTTATAAATGCAGTGCATAATAAAGATCGTTTCGTCCTAATTATACTGGATAATCGAACCACGGCAATGACTGGCGGCCAACCACACCCCGGTCTTCCTGTAGATGGAATGGGTGAAGAAGCTCCAGAGATTTCCATTGAGAAGATAGTGGAGGCAATGGGTATAAAATTTTTAAGAAACATTAATCCTTTGAATTTAAAGCAATCTCAACTAATATTAAGAGAAGCACTCGAGTATCATGGAGTAGCAGTGATTATATCCAAATATCCCTGCATGCTTATAAAAAGTAAAGTAAAAAAGAATAATTTTGTAGTTGAGGTTAAAGATGATTGTATTAACTGCGCCACTTGCATAAAAGATCTTAGTTGTCCAGCAATTTACGCTGAAAATGATACAATCCGGATAGATCCTAAACTTTGCCGTGGATGCAGTGTTTGCATTCAATTATGTCCAGAGAAAGCTATTAAAGTTAAAAAAAGGAATATAAATTATTAATTTATGTAGTAATTTAACTCCAATTAGTCTAATCCTTTTTTAAGGGAGAAATTAATAATGAAACCATTTAATATTTATATTTCAGGTGTAGGGGGACAGGGAATCATTAAAACCTCAATTGTGATGGGTGAGGCAGCTATGAAAATGGGAAAGCCCGTAGTAATGAGTGAGGTGCATGGCATGGCTCAACGTGGCGGTGTAGTATCCACCGAACTTAAAATAGGCAGTTCAAGAAGTCCCATTATCCAAAACGGACATGCAGATCTTCTGCTTGCATTTGAACCATTAGAAGCACTTAGAGCAATTCATAAAATAAATAGGAATAGTTATGTAATAATCAATACATCCCCCATTATGCCCTTTAACATTAGTGAAAGTAAATACTCTTACCCTGATATTTCAATTATTCTAGAGGAATTGAATTCTAAATCAAAGAAATTATACGCCATAGATGGTGTGAAAATAGCTAAAAAAGCAGGACATATTTTATCATTGAATATGGTAATGTTAGGCGGAGCATCGGCTGTACCAGGATTTCCCTTGGACGAAAAAATATTAATAGAATCAATTAAAGATAATTTACCTCAAAAATCATTAATTACTAATTTAAAAGCATTTAAGGAAGGATTCATAAGTGTTTCTGAATAAATATTGAGTAAAGTAAAACTATTATTTGGTCCGAGAGATTTTCTTTGATTAAAAAAAAATAATCAAACTCTGATTCCAATTTCGAAATTCCATGACCCTGATGCAATCCTAGTTTTTAAATAATCTCATCCAGTTTATTTGCACTCCCTATACTATTAAAATAATCTTTAATTGCAATGAAGATTTTCTCAAATAAAAAATTTAAAAAAATCAAAAAAATTTCCTCCAAAATTTTCCTTCAAAAAATTTAAAATGTAGTTTTTTAATCCACTACATTTTAATTTTTTTTAAACAACTTCTTGATTAAAAATAGATTTACAAAAAATTATTTGTTTCATTAATAGCATACTAATATAGTACAACAAATTATTGAAAAATCAAAATATGTTTAACAAAATATTTAAAAAAAAGTTTCATTCTATTCAATAATTTATTAATTAAAATTGGGTGAGAAGAAGATTTTTATGTCGTTTTTATCGCTGATGGTGAAAAATCCATTCAGAAACAGGACTAGGGCAGCTCTTGCTATTGTGGGTATTGCTATTGGTATTGCTACTATTGTGGTTTTAGGTATGGTTACGGGTGGTCTTCAAACAGCCACCACCAGCACCCTTAAAGCAGGAGCCGCTGAAATTACCGTAACTCCCGTCGGCTCCAGCGGCTTCGGATCCGCAGGCGGCACGCTTAATGAAAGCCTGGCGAACGATCTGCTAAATATCAGCGGAGTCTCCAACACCGCAGGAGTTATAGGTTTAAATGCTAATGTTACCGGTGTTTCTAACGCATCTTCATCAGGTTTTGGTGAAGGTCTTTTAATTAACGGTATAGACAGTGACAAATTAAGTTTGGAAGGTATAGATAGTATAAATGGTAGTTTTTACAGTAACGGAAGCAGTAATGAGTTGATATTGGGAACTACAGCTGCGAGTAATCTTAACAAGACTGTGGGCAGTACTATTAATCTGTTCGGTACTAATTTCACGGTTACTGGGATATATCAAACGGGCAACTTCATCACGGATAGTGGTGGTTTCATGGCTCTCAACACGTTGCAGAACTTAACCAGTAATGATGGTAAAGTAAGTGACATCGCGGTTAAGGTCGCTGACAATGCTAACGTCACCACGGTAAGTCAATCAATAAAAAATGCTTATCCTAATCAATTAACAGCAACTACAGCGGCGGATCAGGCTAATAGGATTAATCAAGGTTTAGGGTTCATTAACACCGCTTCATTTGCAATATCTCTTTTAGCTATTGTAATTGGTGGGATTGGGATTATAAATGTGATGATAATGTCGGTGTTTGAAAGAACACGCGAAATAGGTGTTCTTAAAGCCGTGGGATGGAGAAGCAGCCGAATACTCACCATGATACTGGGTGAATCCATCATATTAACCCTAACCGCCGCAGTGGTAGGTATTGTAGTGGGTGTGATAGGAGTTAATGTATTGTTAGCGGTTACTGGGGCTGGTTTTAAACCTGAATTAACGGTGGGTATTTTATTAAGGGCAATTGGAATAGCTTTCTTAGTGGGGATAATAGGCGGTTTATACCCCGCTTATCGGGCGTCCAGATTACCACCGACCGAGGCGTTGCGCTATGAATAAACCGGAGAATATTATTGAGATTCATGATCTTAAGAAAAGTTATGATAAAGGAAAAATAAAAGCCTTAAACGGAATAAACCTGGAAATCAAAAAAGGAGAATTCGTATCCATAATGGGACCTTCAGGCTCGGGTAAATCCACCCTTCTAAACATGATCGGAGCACTTGATAGGGCGGATGAAGGCTCTATTAAGGTTTCGGGCATTGATCTTATGACGGCGAAGGATTTGAACAAGTTCCGGTCTCAGGAAATTGGTTTTGTTTTCCAGATGCATAATTTGATACCTAATTTAAGTGTGGTGGAGAATGTGGAAATCCCCATGTATGAGACCAAGCTTTCCAGTAAGGAAATGAGGGGAAGAGCGTTGGAGCTTTTAGAGTTAATGAATTTCTCTAATTTATCCGATGTAATCAGCCAAGATCCCACCAAACTCTCCGGCGGGGAAAGACAAAGAGTCGCCATTGCCCGTGCATTAGTTAATCATCCGTCAATTATCTTAGCCGACGAACCCACCGGTGCGTTGGATTCTAAGACCGGTGACACGATTTTAACTCTTCTGAAAGATCTTCATCAAAAAGAGAACGTAACTCTCATATTAGTAACACACGAACCATACGTCGCTAACATGGCTGAACGGATTTTTAACATGCTCGACGGGAAAATAATGGAAGAAACCAATCAAAAAATAAAAGTACACAACCTTAAGCAAAGTAAAATATA
>PMWA01000100.1 GCA_003166335.1 Methanobacterium sp.
GTAAATAACTGCCACATAAAATATCATAATAATAATTACAATTATAAAAACCCTTGAATAAAATATTAAATCTCTGTGGTTTCTTTCTGGATCCCTATCCATATTATCACCAATATTAATCTTTTTATTTCTTAGTTTCCTTGTTTTTACGTGCCTCTTGTTTTTTATATTCTTCCAGGTCTACTTGTTCCTCAGACGAAGCCCAATATGTGTTTAATGAGCGCTCATATTCTCTAATTTCCTTTATGGTTTTTTTCTTTTTTCTTCCCTTTTTTTTCCTCTTTTTCCTCTTTNNCTCTTTCTTTTGTCAGATTCTGAAATAAATGGAGTACTCCTACTTACTTGCATCTTTTCTTTGAGTGCCAATTTAAACACCATGATTAGATTGAATTTATTTTCTGTTGATGAATTTACTTATTATTACCCCATAGCGCTTATCACTACACCGGTGATTGCGTTAATTTTTGCTCCACCTATTGCCTGACCATAGACAGGACTTTTAGGGTCGTTTGCCAGGCTGTTATTTGCCAGTAAGGTGGGTTGCCATCTACGAAGGTGGCTGTGAAGCTGGTTCTGTTATCGGATAATAAGCCGCAGCTGATTTAGCTATTTCTATTGCTTGGGAAGCTGAGATATAGTTAAGCTTATTAGTTTGGTTTGTAGTGGTGTTGTTTACAGTGTTATTGGTTGTGTTGGTGATGTTATTAGTGCTGTTGTGCTGAGTAGAACCTTTAAAAGAATACAACCGACTATTCCCAGTACTCCTACTATAATTACTATAAAAATTATCAATATCTTAGTTAATTTCTCCATCCCTGCCTCCAAAAAGAAATTTGTCCTATATATCCTAAACTTATGNNCAGTAATAGCGTTAATCTCAACATGCCCGTTGGGACCGGTATAATTACTATTATGAACGACAACCCAGTAGTAAGGTGAATCAGATGTAGGATAAGAACTTATATCGTATGTGGCTCCGGACACGGGCCATGCTGACTTAGCGATACTTAACGCTTGACTTTCGCTGATGTAATTATTGTTACTGTTGCTTGATTTGTCTTGATTAATAGAATTTGTTTGATTATTCTGTGATGAGCTATTAGTAGTATTGTTAGCAGTAATTGTAGTGTTATTTGAAATGGGTTTAGCTTGATTATTCATCANNACAACAATTAAAATCTTAGTTGAATCAGGCATACTTGATTTATTTAAATTTAAGCCACACTTTTCACAAAATTTAGCATCAGGATCATTTTCATTTCCACAATTCTGGCATTTCATTTATTTTCGCCCCAATTCACTTTTTAAATTTTTTTTAAATAAGCGCCTAATCCACCACCTAATACTCCCCCAAAGAAAGTAACTATTAAAATAAGGATAAATTCAATTATACTTGAGAAAGATTCTACAGAATTACTTTGTGAAGTGTTATTAATTACGCTGGGAGTGGATATAAGGCCACCAGTATAAGTTTGAAGAGCACTGGACAAGTATGATGAAACAGCTATAATTATTATCCATATTATTCCAACTACAAATCCCAGATTAATCAAAAGTATTAAACTGAAAAATCCACCATTAATAAATCCATCAGAAAGATCATCATTACCTAAAATTCCAGTTACAATACCTCCGATAAATGACATGGAAAAAAGAACCAACCCTACAAATGCAATTAGATTTAAAGTGCCAGAAGCTACAAGTGAACCATAAAAAATACTTCCAATGAATAACACTATTNNCAGAAACCGCCAGTCCTAAAAAAACCGCTAACAAATTTATTCTACTATTAATACGATTAACAAAACTTTTTTCACCTGTAAATAAATTAGCACCGCATTTTTTACAAAATACAGCATCAGGTTTATTATTATAACCACAATTAGGACAAACCATACTAGATCACACGAAAAAAATATTTATATTAATTCATATTCAGAAAACATAAGATATTAATTGCTATTATTAACAAATCGAAAACCTTTTATATAAAAAAATTAGTTTTCAATAAAAATTACATCCATAAATCTTTACAATTAAATCCTTAACTGAATAATTCATTTGATTTCTATTTTCAAATTTTAGCTCCACACTCTTGACAGTATTTGGCTTCTGATGGATTTTTAGTTCCACATACAGGGCAAGAAATTTTTAAATTTTTGATTAGTGGAGTAGCACATTCAATGCAAAATTTTGCATTCCTATTATTTATTTTACCGCATTGAGGGCAAATATTCTTGGACAACTGAGCATTAACAGATTTTTCGGGAGGTATATAATCATTAATGGTGTGAACATTCTTTTTTGGAGAATTATTTTGTTTGAATAAACCTGCAACAATTGAGATTATCATAACTATTATTACAAACCACCAAGGCCCAAACGCAAAAAATAATCCCTTTTCATCTTTTATCATAAATACTCCATTTTTTTAAAAAAATAAAAAAAATAGAAATAATAGTTTTACTGATTGTGACAATGGTTTAATACTAAGACTCAGATTAAATATGGTTTAAATCAACTTTTAATCTGTAGTTCAAATTAAACGATTAAAGTAAATACTGGCCCTTATTATCAGCAGTTCTTTTTATAATTGCCATATATTTAAACTATCTTAGCATCTTCTACGTATGGGACTGTTCTTGAACTACCAATAGCTGTATCATATGTACCAGGTCCTGTGTAAGTTCCAACTACTGTTACATTGTTGCCTTCATATGCATTTACGTTATCACCTTGCACCATTATATCTTGATCGTTAGAGTCTTCTATTCTAAGATTAGTTCCATCTGATTGTACAACAGTACCAGTAACTTGGACATAAGTTCCGTTTGTTATAGCATTATTGTACAATTGACTAATAGTAACACTTGTAGGTGTAGGTGTATTCGTTGTCGGTGTATTCGTTGTTGATGGTGTACTTGTATTAGCAGTAGTTTGATCAGAAGAAAACATTCCAGATATAGCAATAATTATTATAAGTCCTATACAACAAACTCCTGCAATTCCAATTGCTGCTTTACGGCCTTTACTTTGTTTATTCCAAAAGCCACTTATTCCATCACTAGTAGATGTTTGACTAGATTTTACTGCATTAGTTGTTCCCTTTAAATCTGTTCCACATTCCTTGCAATATTCAGAATCATCAATATTTGATGTTTTACAATTTGGACATATTTTTGTCAAATTTTTTCCCCCTACTTTTTATAAATNNAAGAGCTTTAACTAAAATCGCAAACCCAACACCCCCTATTAAACCTGTAAATAACCTTAAAATATTATTACTCTCTCTTAAACCAAAAAATTGAGTCAAACCATCCAAAAATGTAGGAATTATCATTAAAAATGCAATCATAATCAAAGTAGGAGTATAATCAACATAAAAGAAATAAACATAAATAAAATAAGAAAATGCACCTATGTAAAGACCCGTACATCTTGCACAAACTGGAAAATACCGATTTTTAATTTTAAATGTTCTATCAGGTAGCCTATGACAAATGGGTAAATCTAAAAATATTCTGTATAAGTTATCCAAATAGGATTTATTAATCATACATTTCAAAAATTAATTGATTTTTACCTATAATTA
>PMWA01000008.1 GCA_003166335.1 Methanobacterium sp.
TATGCTGCTGCTAATGGTACGCCAGTGGTGCTGGTGACACTACCCGAATGTAGAATCACTGTGTACTGTGTTCCATTTGCAAGTGCCACATTTGGTTTTATAGTTAAAATATTGCCACTTATGCTTAAAGTAGTGGGAATTACAGTTCCCAGATTAGCGGTGAGTTTGAGCACTATATTGTCAGACCCTGCAATAATCGGTTCATTGAAAGTAACTGTAATAGTTGTATTAATTGGGATGCCTGCTGCATTGTTCACGGGAATAGTGCTAATGACTACTGGTGCTATAGGAGTTGTTCCCGTCATGAATCTAGTGGTATATGCTGCTGCTAATGGTACGCCAGTGGTGCTGGTGACACTACCCGAATGTAGAATCACTGTGTACTGTGTTCCATTTGCAAGTGCCACATTTGGTTTTATAGTTAAAATATTGCCACTTATGCTTAAAGTAGTGGGAATTACAGTTCCCGGATTAGCGGTGAGTTTGAGGACTATATCACTTACATTACCATGTATGATAGGTTCATTGAAAGTGACTGTGATCGTGGGAGTAGTTGATACACCCGTCGCGTTATTCACTGGGTTAATGCTAATTACATTTAATACAGTAGTAGTAGTCGTGAAGTCATAAGTATATGTTGATGTTGACATATTACCTGACATACTCTCCACTGCCCCTGCGGGTATAGAAACCTGATAAGTTACACCACTCGATAAATTAACGGCTGGAGTGATGGTTAAAATATTATTATTTATATTAAGGTCTGCTAATGATAAAGGATTACTCGTATTCACCGCTTCAATATATATATTTGGATAATTAACCGATGTTGCGATATCCTCATTAAATATAATATTAACCAGTGAATTAAGAGGAACTTCAGTCGCATTAACCACCGGATCAGTACTAACTACCACTGGAGCGGGTGCAGGAGTAGGGGTCTGATACCCTACCCAATTATTAGGTAATAAACCATAACGGAATAATTCATAACCATAGGAACCATTAAGTAAGGCTGTTTGAATATCCAAATCCAGTAAATTACTGCTCAACGCGGTAGGATTACTATCGGAATTATATGTTTGAATTATCGCCACCACCGGTGTTCCATCGGCAGCATTATTAATATACTGCATGGTAGAGCCTATCCAACTAGTAGTTTCCCCATAATTACCCACATAAATCTGTGGAGATAAAAAATTTAGAATACCCGCTAAATCCGTGTAATTCTGTCCATAATAATAATCAT
The DNA here is from genome assembly GCA_003166335.1 of Methanobacterium sp. Taxonomy (GTDB): domain Archaea; phylum Methanobacteriota; class Methanobacteria; order Methanobacteriales; family Methanobacteriaceae; genus Methanobacterium_A. Next base: position 1,250 of record PMWA01000008.1, read on the forward strand.
TAACACTATCCTCCGGCATTAATGCGGCTGATAAGAATATATGAGGCTTACCGGGAGTATTCATATTGTTAATGGTATTTATATTATTTCTTATTGCTGCTGCGAAATTATTTATATCAGCAGTAGCGTTAGGATATTCATATGCAGTGCCAGGAAATTCCAGGTCATCCAACATTATACCATTCACATTATAATTCGCTGCAATAGAGTTTATATAAGTAATAATCTGATTTTCAAGAGTAACATTGAGTTCGGGATTATAATAATTCCCATTAAAATCTGTTAAGCATTCCACCCAAGCATATACATTAATACCCGTACCATTGAATAAGGTTATGAAGGGTTCCAAGGTATCATTAGGATCCTGTCGGTCAGTTAAAACGAATACATCATTGATTCCTTGCGCTTTTAATGCAGACACATTAATACTACTGGCAGGCGTATCTGAAGGATTAATATAATAACCTTGAATACTAGAGAAGTTGGTATTAGTTTGACTATTAACATTAGTAGTTGCAGTCATATTAGTAGTATTATTGGTATTACTAGTGGCATTATTAAGGGTTTGATTACTACTTTGCGTTAAATTATTGGATTGTGATGTGATTTGACTACTATTATTTAATGTAGAATTGTTAGTTGCTGCAAATGCAGTGCCTGCATAAATAAGGTTAATTAAAATAAAAGCAAATACTATAAGAATTAATTTTTTACTCATATTATGATTATTAAATTTAATCATAAAAAAACTCACTTTTTTATCCTTTGTAAAAATATAAAATATATATAATATTATTCAAATAATTCTAAATCCCTAATATTAAATTAATCATCATCCACTATAATAAACTTACTAACAAAAAAAATTTTATATACTTTTTTAAAATTATGGGATTTAAAAAGTTATTGGATGCTGAATTTGATCCACCCCTAAATTTTTGGAAAAACAAAAAAAGAAGAGCTATAGGATTAAAATAAGCAATTATAAGAGCTTCCGAAAGGAAGCAGTGATCATTGGAAAATCAAATTTCGCGACACTTGCATCTATCTAATTAGAAATTTTCAAAATGAATTAACGTTAATTAACTTCAATCTCAAGTTTGCATGCTCTCTTACAGTTTTATTTCTTTTCTCTTTATATATTGGTATATTTTCCCGACGATTTAAGTTTATTAATATTTAATACTTTTCATTATAATATAATAGTAAATAATATATTTTAGTTTCAATTGATTACGATTAGGGATTGATGAAATGTCAGACAAGAGTATAAAATGTGATTACTGTAATGCAGAGCTTCCATTGGGACTTAAATTTTGTACTGAATGTGGTAAGCCATTAAAACAAAACCCGAACTTTGAAGAAGAAGATTCTAATCAAAAAAACAATTGTCCTAATTGTAATGCAAAAATAGCATCAGATTTAAGGTTTTGTACTGAATGCGGTACTGAAATTGGGCAACATTCTAATAATCAAAAGACGTGTCCTCATTGTCATGCAAAAATAGCATCAGATTTAAGGTTTTGTACTGAATGTGGTAAGCCATTAAAACAAAACCCGAACTTTGAAGAAGAAGATTCTAATCAAAAAAACAATTGTCCTCATTGTCATGCCAAGATTTCACCGGATTTAAGGTTTTGTACTGAATGTGGGGCTTCTTTAGAGGATAAAATCAAAACCACAAACGAAGATAAAATCAAAACCACAAACGAAGATAAAATCAAAACCTCAAACGAGAATATAAATCAAGAACTACGAAAACGAAGAGAACAATTCAAGACAGCTAATTCTGATGAAGACCCATTAAACACAATTAGCGGAGTTTTAAATAAAGCTGCTTCCTCTTTAGAAAACAATTTAAATAAGTTAGGAGAATCGGCTAACAATATAAGTAAACCAAGTAATAATTCCCGGATTATGAAACCAAAGAAAAAAATCGATAATAATGGTTATCTAATTTGCGATAAATGTAATGGTTATTACGAATTGAAGCAAGGGGAAGCACCAGACGATTTTAGTGACGAATGCGAATGCGGAGGAAAATTAAAACACCAAAAATCGTTACCTAATTGATATTAATTATAATAACGAGTTCATCAAACAATCTAAAGAATTCAAAGGTTACGATTATCATTCCATGGATAAAATTGCTAATGGTGCAACTATTATATGGCAATATCATCCAGACTGTTTATGAGAACATCTGAAATAAGTGGATAGATACTAGAAAATACCAAGATTAATAGACAAACTTGGAAAAAAAATTAATGAGGTAGAAATCAGTTGTTCTAATTTGGTGCTAAATTTAATGGACATGAAACTTTCTTTGGCAAATGCGGCAAAAAAATGTGGTGACGTTAGTAGTCACTGTTAATTAATTATTAATCTAATTTGAATGTATTCACGATTTGCCGGTATGCATTATTCGCGTCTGTATAATTTTGACTGCCATTCGGTTCACTACTGGTTAAATATATAATAAAGAAAAAAGGATCACCTTTTTTCACGAGTATAGTTGCAGCATCTGTGTTATTAAGAAAATCACTTAGACTAGTTCCTGATCCTAGATCATAATCCGTAAAGCCATTAGTGATATTCTGTTTTGGGGCTGAACCATTTAAAGTTGTGAAACCATTTAATGCATTTTGTAAAATATTATTTTCATTAAGATTTATTGGAGACAATATAATGTAAACAGTATAACTACTGTTATCAACCGCGACACCATTTGAAACTTGAGCAATAACTTGCAAATCATTACTCGTACTAAAATCATTTTGACCTGGAGATACAGTTGAATTATGAGGATAGTTAAAAGAAACAAAACCATCATCATAATGATTACCGAATATAATTGCAGGTAACCAAAATATTGAAAAAACTATCAAAGCGATTGCAAAAATCCCGATGGCAAGAATACCATAATTTCGTTTTGTTCTATATTTAGAAAGTCTTTTAGGTTTAGATTTAGCTGATTTTTTGGATGTATTTATATTATCTAAAGATTTACCGCAACTCCCACAGTATTTTGTATCCTTATCATTTCTGCGCCGCAATTTCCACAATATTTAGTTTTTGACATGATAAAACCCACCCCAAAGTTATACTAATTAAGAGATTTGAACAACATAATAATATACTTTACTATTTATTTGTATGATTAATATTAAGAAAATAATAGTACGATTTACAAATTTTCAATCTATATAGAGTTATGAATTCAATAAGGGAATAGAAAAATCATTAAATAAAGGATTGAACTAATTAATAAATTCCATGTGTATAACCCATCCCATATACCCCAATTTACCTATTTTCACTACTTTTGAAGCACTTAAACACGCTTGCTCGATCGCTCTCCCATTTGTCTGCTCTCTTCCTAGCTTTTTTTCTTATTATTACTTGAAAAATTTTTTATTATGCTTAATTTAATTGCTTAAATTTTAGTTTTAAAGTGGGATTTAAATCAAATATGCTAGTTATTAATTTAACAAAAAAATATTTTTCTTATTAAAAAGGTTTTCCTTTTTATTGTAATAGAAAGCAGTATTAATAATGATTATTATAAATATTAATAATTAAAATTGGGGGATAAAATGATTAATTCTAAATTTATTAAAAGATTAGTTTTTATGGTATTTTGTCTGGCATTTACTCTGACGATATGTGGAGCTGCATCAGCAGCACCTGCCAATACTACGCACACTAACATATCAACCAGCGTAAACCAAGCAACAACTGTAGTAAATACTACAACCAACAATATTAAGGCGTCTCAACCAAAAAATGCTAAGGGAGCTGATCCGCAGATTTATAGAAACGGAGTAGCTGTAGCTCGTGGTGGGCATCCTGCAGGATATAAATTCCCGACAATTGCAGCGGCTATTAGTGCTGCTCAATCTGGTGATACTATAATGCTTGCAAATGGTGCTACCTTCGATGAACATGGCTTTTCCATTAGTAAAAATCTGAATTTCAACGTACTAAACAACGGCAAAGCCACTATAAATGCCCAAAGCAAAGGACGAGTATTCATCATCAATTCTGGCACAACCGTCGTAATGCAAAATTTAATAATAGAAAACGGAAGTGAAAATGGCGATGGTGGTGGTATCGAGAATAGTGGGAATTTGACATTAAATGATTGCGTTGTTAAAAACAATTTTGCAAATTTCGCCGGAGCTATCGTCAGCTGGGGTCCATTGACTTTAAACGGCTGTAACTTCACAGATAACACTGCATATATTGATGGTGGTGCAATATGTTGCTCGAATACGTTGATTGTAAAAGACTGCATTTTTTCCAATAACAAAGCTAATGGGCGTGGTGCTGGTGCTATCTGGAATGACGGCAAATCGAATATAACAGGCAGCACCTTCACAAATAATAATGCAGCCGGAGGTAATGGTGGTGCTATCTACAATTACGAAACCACTTTGACTTTAAACGGCTGTAATTTCACAGGCAACACTGCAACAGATGGTGGTGGTGCTATCGCAAATAGTGAGGGTACTTTGA
>PMWA01000101.1 GCA_003166335.1 Methanobacterium sp.
CACACCCCGACCTTACCTTAGAATTAGTAGAGAGATTTGCTGATAAAGTTGATTGGATAATTGTGGCCGCATGGCAAGGTGAAGGCTTCAAAAACCAGTTAGAAACCCATGAGAATGTCACTTGTCCTCCTATTATGTGTGAACTTGAAGAAAACAGTAATCCCCTCTTTGATGAGTTTATAACTCAAATTGGAAAACCAAAAGTAGAATTAAGATTTGATGGAAATAAACTTAAAGACGTAGAGGTTTTAAGATCTTCTCCCTGCGGGTCAACCACATTTGTAGCCGAATATATAAAAGAAAAATATCTAGATAAAAAACCGGATATTAAGAATTTACCAATAGAAGCTGGGTTGAAATTACAACATTATCCTTGCAGAGCAGCTAAGATGCGTCTTTTATCTGATGAAGAATGTAAAAAAGAAAAAGCATCCGGACTTCACAGAGACGCATTTGAAGACGCATTAAACTGAATTTTTTTTATATGGTATCCGGGTCCTGTCCTGAAATGCAAAATCCGCAAACCGCACTAGGATTGTTTTTCTGCCGTTCTTTCACTGGACAAAGATAATTATCACCATTATATTTAACTCGGAAGCCGCCGGGAAAAGGCGTACCAACAGGATGAACAGGTTCCTCCAGCACAAAGGTGGTGTATAAAGAGATAATTTTATAAATCTTAAAAAAAGCTGGATCGAATCCATCAACGTCTGATGCATGTTTTCCCTGTTCCAAAAGCAGTTTAATTGCGTCCTGAATTTCATGCACATTTAGATAATCTTTATCTACGGGCTGGTGTTCCTTGACCTCCCTGATGCGAGTTATAAAAGCTAGAGTGTAAGCCTTGATATATTCCTTACGGTAACTTCCCTGCACGTAACAGGCATCTTTAATGAGGAAGAGACTAGCCTGCATGATGTCTTGGAGAGTTATAAGTTGTGCTTCACTTCTTAACAAAGTAAGAAGTTCATCCCGACTTATTTCCCGATATGAAAGAACATCCTCTATTCTTTTCATTTGATAATCACTCGCATAGATAAAAACAAAATTCTTAAATCGTTTTATATTATCGAGAAGGTTTTAGACAAGCTTAAGCTCTCTCAACCAATTTTTTTTTACCTATCTATTTCCTTTTTTATTTTCTTTTTTAGATACTCTACGCAAATTTCCCCTTCCTCATCTAATCTGGAAACATCAAGGGGTTTTAAATTCACTTTATCCAGTTCCTCTAAAACGTTAAGATTTTTAGTTGCTTTAACTCCTTTTTGTTCCAGTATTTTAGTGGTGCAGTTATTTTCACAGCCATTTATAGCTATAATTGGATATTTTTTGATTAAGGTAATGAATCCCTCTTTATCAGCAGCGGTGGCTCCCATGCAAATAGATACTATATTATCGTTTTCAGCCACTATATCTGTCGATGTCACACGGGCTACCAGACCATAGGGACTCATCCCACTGCAGGCAGCCAGGGCTATTTTCTTTTTGTCAGTCATCTATACACTTCCCAATGGTAAAAATTATAAAATCAAATTTTTATTTAATGCTCAAAAATTATCAATATATCCAAATATGTAAATATATAGATAAATATGTAATATTGATATTTAAATCTATCCAAAAAAAAAATTAATCAAGGAGTTAAAAATTATTTTATGCCCATTACATTCAGAGACAATTCATTTTTATAACAAAGAATTCAAATCCTGAACAGGATATAGATAATCAAATCTAGTAGTTTTCAATATATTATCTTCGTTGATATAATTCAGGGATTTTTTAATGGCTCCAAGGCTTGAAAACATCAATAATGTGGGCAAGCTAACTCTGGCTACTCCATATTTTTTTAAATCATTAATAGTAAAATTTTTAATATTATAATGCAAACCAGCAGCGATACTAATCGGTCCTTTAACTTCTCGAATTATGGTTTTTACTTCTTCTAAAAGTTTCCACATAAGTTATAAAAGCAATATCCGCCCCTGTTTCAAGATATTGATTTGCACGATCTATGGCAAGTTCTAATCCCACTGATCTATCCACAGTAGATTTCAAAGCATCTGTACGGGCATTAATAATAAAATCAAGATTATCTTTAACGTCTGCGGTTTCCCGGGCCACGATGATTTTTTGTCCCATTAAATCACCATCTACCACAGAAATTTTGTTCTTCCCGTCTGGTATCTGATCTTCCAGGTTAACACCAGCAACTCCAGTCTGCATAAATCTTTCCACAGTATCTATTAATTCTTCAGGACCGCCATATCCATCTTCAGCATCAGCCATAACTGGAACATCCACTGATTCCACAATTCTACGGGTCCATTCAATATTTTCATCTAATGAAACATCAATCTCTCTTTTGTATCCTGAACAATGGAAAAACTATAACCTGAACATTGAATGGCCTTAAATCCTGTATTTTCAACTAGTTTAGCACTTATAGGATCATATGCATCTGGCATGATCAACGTTTCTCTAGAATTTAAAAGATTCTTAAGTATTAAACTCTTATCCAAAAGGAAATACCCCCCAAATTTTAACCATTACTTTGATTATTCTCCTACATATTATATTGCCTGTAATATACTTAAAACCACTCAGGAACCGAGAAAAAAAATATTCACCTATAAACCTATACAAAATAAGATCATCTACTAATTTTTTTATTTTGGACGTGTACTTCAAGTGTAAATTAATTCACTTATAAGGAAAAAAATAAGAAATGTTAAATCAGAGATCATTACACAATATATACAAAATAGGGTTACAATCATGTTAAAAAAAATTGAATTTTTAATAAGAAAACTAACGGAGTATAAAAAATGAATTCTCAAAAAGTTAAAGTGAGTGTTTTAATTATTTGCTACCACAACTCCGCCAGATCTCAAATGGCTGAAGGACTTCTAAAAACATTATATGGTGAATATTATGATGTTTACAGTGCAGGAAGTGATCCTACCATTGTAAATCCTTATGCAATAAAAGTCCTAGCAGAATTGGATATTAATATATCAAATAATCGATCCAAAAGTCTCAAAGAATTTGAGGACTTAGAATTTGATTACGTGGTAACCGTATGTGGAGGTGTTGAAGCAGCAGCATGCCCATATTTCCCGGGAGGAAAAAAATATCTCCACGAATCATTTGAAGACCCCGCAGCAGTTGATGGAACTGACCATGACAAAACGGAAGCATTCAGAAAAAGTAGAGATGAAATTAAAGAATGGTTAACAAAAACATTTAAAGCTTAATGATAACGTTAAAAAAATTTACAAAATAGCTCAAAGAACTGTCTCGTCATAAAAAACACTTCTTCATTTTTTTGCAATTAAAATTAAATACTTACTAATTATTTATTTTAAATTTAAATGTGTCTTTTTTAACCATTTGAAATCTTATGACTCCTAAGAAATTTCAGAATAAGGAATAATAATTAATTTATAAAAATATCACAATTTTTTTAAATAATTTTATATTATTAGATACCAATTATAAAAAATAATGAATTTCTTTATAAATTCAAACATTATTATTCTAGATTTTTTATATCATTTATTAGTATCATGCAGTCTAGTTAAGGTGGATGAAAATTTGTACATCATGGATTATATTTGTAAGTTTACGTTGAGAGGTAAAGTATGTATGAAACACTGACATACACAGGGGGAGTTCACAAGCACGAGGAAATGATCGAGTTAATAGAAGATCTAGGCGGATTTGTGCTTCAAGAAAATATTAGTCAAATGGATCTGGTTTTAACCCTCGCCGTTCCCATGGAAGACGTTGAAAAGGTGGAGGAAAAAGCAAAACAACTTTTAGGAAAAGTTAAAATAGCCCCTATGGCCGGAACCGAAATAGCAATAGTTTCACCCACTCTAGCCAGACAACACCTTCCCCATTCAGCATGTGACATATCTGAATATCTGCGCCGATACGGAACCAAAGATAATATGATTGGTCTACAACGCGGAGCAGGAAAAGGCATATCCCGGATTTCAGAAGATGAGAAGAAGCTTATAGAAGAACATGACTTAGCAGTTTTTGCGTTAGGAAGCTTCAGAGAGTGCATATTAAACAAAACCCATCTATTTGAAGATATAGAAATCCCAGTAATTGTAACAGGAGCACCACAAATAAAATTGGAAGATATACCCGGTGCAGATGCCTATGTAGGAGGACTAGGTAGAATACCACGCAGACTAAAAAGAGGAGAAAATATAAGAGCACTTAAAGAATTAGCGGAGGTGGCGGAAGAAATTCTAGACCAGAAAAGAGTGGAAATGTCTGATGATCCTCCACTTGTACCGTCTATTCTAGTTAAAACAGAGATAGAAAATCAGGTGCCAGCTATAAAACAGGTTTACTCACCAGCACCCGTAGTAAGCCAGTTAGATGGAGTAAGAGTTAAACTCAACTACGACCAGTATCATGATGAAATAGCAGATGTAGAAGTTAATAATTACAAATTAATTGACATCTCAGAAATCCGGAAATCCATGATGTACGATTATACATTAGTCAAGCTGCTGCCGGAAACTTCTATAATCTAAAACAAAAATTTTTTATTAAATAATTAATTTCTATTATTTTATAAACTTATTTTAAGCATTAAAAATCTATTATAGGGGTTATTTAAATTTGAAAAAAATAATTCAATTCATACTAAGTATTTTTCTATTTTTTTGGGGGTTTTTAGTCCTTAATTATGTTGTTTTATATGGTGTAAGTACCTTTTTTAATTTACCCAGAACAAGCACGCTATATATTTTAATGCTTATTGTTACTTTATTTTATCCTATTTCATCTTCTCTAGAGAGGATTTTTTCAAACCTTCCATCTAGAATCTTTTATTTCATTTCTGCTGCATGGGTTGGAATATCCATTTATATAGTTATTTCATTGGCTTTATATGTAATATTTATCTTTTCAATCAGTCTTTTAATAAAAATACCCACCTTAATCATAGGAGAGCTATTTATAATCATAGCAGTTTTAGTAAGCATATATGCAATAATTAATGCCACTCGATTAGAAGTTAAAGAAATCAATGTTCATTTGGATGGTCTTAAAAATAATATAAGGGCGGTTCAACTCAGTGATGTTCATATAGGTCCCATAAGAAATGTTGGATTTATTAAAAGAATAGTAAATAAAACCAATGAACTAAATCCTGACATAATTTTTATCACCGGCGATCTTTTTGATGGCACATCAAAACTTCATAAAGAAATTCCAAAGGCTTTAAATGAGTTCAAAGCTCCAATATTATTTGTAACGGGGAATCATGACACATATCAAGATTTAAATGAAATATCTAAAATATTGGCTAAAACCAGAGTGAAAACACTAACTAATGAATTATTCCACTTCAAAGACTTGCAAATAATAGGGGTAGATTACTCTCTAGAGAAAAGATATTTAGAAAACGTACTCCAAAACATTGAATACGAAAGAAATAAACCCCTAATTCTAATGTATCACCTACCACGGGAATTTGAAGCTGCTAAAAATGCGGGAATTCAACTACAACTTTCAGGCCACACCCACAACGGTCAATTCTTCCCCATCAACTATATTGTAAAAATGATTTTTCCCCACATCAAAGGTCTTTATGAGTATCAAGGAGCACAACTCTACGTATCCCAGGGAACAGGTACCTGGGGCCCTCCTATGAGGCTTGGCTCAAGATGTGAGATTACGTTGATTAAAATAAAAAAATAAATAGAATTATAATTTAAGTTATTTTTTCCTAACCCCAAAGAAGTTTATAGCTTCTATTAAATCCTGAAAAGCATATAATTCAGCTTTAAGCACATCTTTCCCGCTAAGAGTGCTGCTCATCTCACCATCTACAGAAAGTTTTTCAGGACCCCTAGCTACTATTCTTTCTACACCGTCACGGCTTAGGAGTTCTGTTGCTTTTTTATCATGTACTAAAGCACGTCCTGGAATTAAAACTGTTTCTTTCAATTCTTTAAGATTTATTTCTTCCAGATCCTTTTGAGTTATTAAACAGGCAATATCTTTATCAGCGGTAACAACGTTTACCAATTCATCTGCCCCCATATCATGCATGATCTTTGTTATGAAGGGTGCTGCAATTTTGCTGGTTAGTATGGTGGCTTCTGATGTTACTTCAGATAAAATATCCAAATATTCCTTATTTTTTGTTTTAGAAAGGGCAAATGGAGCATCATTTACAGGATCATAGAGTGGAGTACCTGTAACCCGGAAACTGAATTCTTTATTCACCTGCCGAACCAGATTTTCAAATTCTTCCAGAGAATGTGGATTTAAACCATCGATAATTGGTTCATTACCCAATATAAGACCTTGATTTTCAAAATTAGCAAATCTCATAAGTATAAATGCTTCGACACCCCATTCTTCTAGATCACTGCAGGTTTGGAATAATTTTTCTCCATCATTAACTCCGGGCAATATTACTGAAGCAGCATGGACTTCACAGTTTTCACTGAATATTTTAAGAGCTTTTAACGATTCTTCCGGGTTTTTATCACCCATCCACTTTTTCCTAAGCAAAGCATCAGTTGAAAAAACAGTAAATGTTACTTCTTTAACCCCAAGTGAAATTAGATCCTCAGCTATTCTTGCATCATCTATTCCTTTACCACTAGTGTAACCCAGATGAATAGGTAGATCTAATTGCTTAAATGCAGATGTAACTTCCAGTAAATGTGGATAACAGCTTACATCTCCCCCTCCACTTATGTTAACTTTTAAATCATGGTCTCGGTATCCGCCGAGCATTAATGAATTTTGAACAGAGCTAACAACCATGAATGGTGGAATAAATTCGCTTTTAATCTCCCTAATACCAGTTGTACAATGATCACATCCAACTCTACCGGGATTGCAGAATTTACATCCAAAAGGGTCTCCATTTTTAACTTTTAGAAAATAACAATATTTACAAAACCCTCTGCAGTTCTTGCCAGGTATACCACCTACATCTGCTATTATTTGCATAATATCTACTTTTTAAACATAAAAAAAATAAGTATTTTTTGCTTCCGGGTATGCACCGAAAAAGTATGTAACAATTGAATTAATTTGAGGGATTATACCTTATAAATCTTTCTAAATGAATCAAGAAGAAAGTTTAATATCATATAAACCAGTAAAGTTAGATTCGTATATCAAATATTGTATCAGTTGTGATCCATCCCAACAAATAAATCAGAGATTACTGATTCATATGATACATTTAGAAAATTGATGTACAAGAATATTGTAGGAGGGACAAAATGGCAAAGTTTGAAGATAAGATCGACTTGTACGACGACAAAGGAAAACTCGTTGAAGCACAAGTACCAATCGAAGCATTAAGTCCGTTAAGAAACCCAGCAATTAAAGGAATCATTCAGGGTATCAAAAGGACCGTAGCTCTAAACTTAGAAGGTACACAGAAAGCCTTAATGACCGGAAAAGTCGGTGGACCAGCAAATAAAATAATGGGAAGAGAAATCGACATAGACATCGTCGGAAATGCAGAAGCCATTGCAGAAAAAGCAAAAGCAATGATTCAAGTTGAAGATGGTGATGATACAAATGTTGAGTTGTTAGCCGGTGGAAAAAGAGTATTAGTACAGTTACCACAAGCTAGATTTGAAGCAGCAGCCGAATACTCAGCAACACCACTCGTTACAGCTTCAGCATTCATCCAAGCAATAATTGATGTTTGTGGTGTAAGCATGTACGATGCAAATATGGTGAAAGCAGCTATTCTAGGTAGATACCCACAATCAGTTGAATACCTGGGTGGAAACGTAGCTACTATGCTTGACCTGCCTCAGAAATTAGAAGGTCCAGGTTATGCACTAAGAAACATCATGGTAAACCACGTAGTTGCAGCAACTCTTAAAAACACCATGCAAACAACTGCTCTATCCAGCATATTAGAACAATCAGCAATGTTTGAAATGGGAGACGCAGTCGGAGCATTTGAAAGAATGCACCTTTTAGGACTTGCATATCAGGGAATGAACGCTGATAACATGGTATTCGATCTGGTAAAAGAAAACGGTAAAACAGGTACAGTAGGATCCGTTATAGCAGATACAGTAGACAAAGCAAAAGCAGATGGCGTAATAGGTGTAGAAAAAGACTTGCACGGTTTCAGCGTCTACGGAACCGACGACATGGCAAAATGGAATGCTTATGCAGCAGCAGGATTGCAAGCAGCTACAATGGTTAACCAAGGTGCTGCCAGAGCTGCACAAGGTGTATCATCCACTATTCTATACTACAACGACATACTTGAATTCGAAACTGGCTTACCAAGCGTTGATTTTGGTAGAGCTGAAGGTGTAGCAGTAGGATTTTCCTTCTTCAGTCACTCCATATACGGTGGTGGAGGACCAGGTATTTTCAACGGAAATCACATTGTTACTCGACACAGTAAAGGATTCGCTATACCACCAGTAGCAGCAGCCATGTCTTTAGATGCCGGTACACAAATGTTCTCCCCAGAAGCAACCTCCGGATTAATAAAAGAAGTGTTCAGCAAAGTTGATGCATTCAGAGAACCACTAAAATATGTGAATGAAGCAGCTGCTGAAATAAAAAACCAAGTCTAAAAAAATAAATCCAAACTTGGGGGTAAATCAGTAAATGGACATCGAAATTTTTCCACACAGATTATTAAGCGCTGATACCACTGAAAGATTGTTAAACGATCTTGAGGGGATTGAAGGCATTAAAAGAATAGTTATTCAAGGACAAAGACTTCCTCCTAAAGAAATAAACGAAAATCACAGAACTATCATCCTTAAAGGTGAAGAAATAGATTTACAGGTTCAAACGGGCCGTATTTTAATGGACATAGAAGACGAGGAAATCATAGAGGATATAAGAACTATCTGTGAAGATCATCTGCCATTTGGATTCAACATACATCTTGGAACCTTTATCAGAAAGCAGAAAACCGTTACAGATAACATAAAATACGGAGAAGCCTTAAAACAAATACCAGAGGAAATGGTCGGTTTAACTGATCAAAACGCTCAACTCAGTGAAAGAGCCACCATAATCAAAAGAGAAAAACAATAATGATTGGTAAAACCACACATGTTGTAGACTGCAGAGAAGCAATGGGAATGGGTGAAGGTGGAGGAATAGCCCAGAGAGGAACTTTTGCAGAGTGTGGAAATGATGTACTGGCTATTGCCATGTCTCCCGGAAGAAGGCATATAACTAAACCAGTTTGCGAAATAACATTTGCCTTGCGGGAAGCTAATATACTAACCAGCACTTTAGTATTAAATGCAGGGGCTGGAGTTCCACATGATGCTCCAACAGCAGGATCCGGCAGCCTTTTTGGACTCACTCCTACGGAGATTGAGCAAATTAAAAGGTTCCGTCTTGTAGTAATGCATCTTGGAGGAGTAAGGCATCATATCATATACAAGGCTCGTTTGATTTTACGTAAAGTTAAAAGACCATGTATTGTTATATGCGAGTACCCCGTTGACTTTGAAGATTTCGCTAAGATCGGTGTCAAAACTAAAGCTGTAATGCCCGAAGAACCTAAAACTAAAGGTGAAATCGTGGATATTATAAGTGGAGTAATTAGAGGAGAAACAGCTCCCCAAGAAAAGTTGGATGAAATAATAAGAAAGGTAAGATTAGCATTAGGAGGTGCATTATAAATGGCACAATTTTATCCAGGAACAAGTAAGGTTGCAGAAAACCGAAGAAAATTCATGAACCCAGATATAGAACTCGAAAAATTAAGGGAGATATCTGATGAAGATGTTGTACAGATATTAGGTCACAGAGCTCCCGGAGAAGAATATCCAAGTGTACATCCACCACTAGAAGAGTTGGATGAACCAGATGATGCAATAAGGGACATGGTGGAACCACTCGATGGTGCAAAAGCAGGTGATAGGGTAAGATACATCCAATTCACTGACTCAATGTACTTCGCCCCAGCACACCCATTCGTAAGATCCCGATCATATCTACACAGATTCAGAGGAGCAGATGCAGGTACTTTATCAGGAAGACAAATCATCGAAACCCGAGAAAGAGATCTAGAAAAATACGCTAAAGAATTATTAGAAACAGAATTCTTCGACCCAGCCCGAACCGGTATAAGAGGTAAAACAGTTCACGGACACGCTTTAAGACTAGATGAAGATGGTATGATGTTCGACATGTTACGAAGACAGTTGTTCGACAAATCTACTGGAATGGTTAGTTCAGTTAAAAACCAGATTGGTGACGAATTAGACGAGCCAGTATTATTAGGAGAACCATTAGAAGAATCAGTCCTCAAAGAAAAAACAACTATCTACAGAAAAGATGGTGAAGCATACCGAGACGACAAAGACGCAGTAGAAGTACTCCAAAGAATCCACGTATTAAGATCAATGGGCGGGTACAATCCTGAATAAGCAGGAGGTGAAAATATGGCCGATAAAATGTTTTTAGATGCAATGAAAAAGAAATTCGAAGAAGATCCAACAGATAAAAATACTACTTACTATCACTTTGGCGGATGGAAACAATCCGAAAGGAAAAGAGAATTCGTTGAAGCCGGTAAACAAGTAGCAAAAAAACGAGGAATTCCACAGTACGACCCAGATGTTGGTACCCCTCTTGGTCAGAGGGTACTTATGCCATACCAAGTGTCAACCACCGACACCTTTGTAGAAGGTGACGACTTACACTTTGTAAACAACGCTGCCATGCAGCAAATGTGGGACGATATTCGAAGAACTGTTATTGTAGGATTAAACACAGCACACACTGTTATAGAAAAAAGACTAGGTAAAGAAGTTAGCCCAGAAACCATTACCCACTACTTGGAAACTGTAAACCACGCTATGCCTGGTGCAGCAGTAGTTCAAGAACACATGGTAGAAACTAACCCCTACCTGGTGGCAGACAGTTACGTGAAAGTATTCACAGGTAACGACGAAGTAGCTGACGAAATAGACCCTGCTTTCGTATTAGACATAAACAAAGAATTCCCAGAAGACCAAGCAGAAGTACTTAAAAATGAAGTAGGAGACGGAATCTGGCAAATAGTCAGGATACCAACCATAGTATCCCGAACCTGTGATGGTGGTACCACCTCACGATGGTCCGCTATGCAAATTGGTATGTCCATGATTTCTGCATACAAACAGGCAGCAGGAGAAGCCGCAACCGGTGACTTCGCATACGCTGCAAAACACGCAGAAGTTATCCACATGGGTACCTACCTCCCAGTAAGAAGAGCTCGAGGAGAAAACGAACCAGGTGGAATCGCATTCGGATTCCTAGCTGACATAGTTCAGACACCAAGAAAATACCCAGATGACCCAGTAAGACAAACCCTAGATGTGGTTGCAGCCGGTGCTATGCTGTACGATCAGATCTGGCTTGGTTCATACATGTCTGGTGGTGTAGGATTCACTCAGTACGCAACCGCCGCATACACCGATAACGTGCTCGATGACTTCACATACTTCGGTAAAGAATACGTGGAAGACAAATATGGAATGACCGAAGCACCTAACACCATGGACACTGTCCTAGATGTTGGTTCAGAAGTTACCTTCTATGCACTGGAACAGTTTGAAGACTACCCAGCATTATTAGAGACAATATTCGGTGGATCACAGAGAGCATCCATCGTAGCAGCAGCAGCCGGATGTGCCACTGCATTTGCAACTGGAAACGCACAAACAGGATTAAGCGCATGGTACTTATCCATGTACTTACATAAAGAACAGCATTCCAGACTTGGATTCTATGGTTACGACCTTCAGGATCAGTGTGGAGCATCCAACGTATTCTCAATTAGAGGAGACGAAGGATTACCAACTGAACTAAGAGGAGCTAACTATCCAAACTACGCTATGAATGTGGGTCACCAGGGAGAATACGCAGGTATATCTCAGGCAGCACACTCTGCCCGAGGAGACGCATTTGTCGTTAACCCACTGGTTAAAATTGCATTCGCAGATAAAAACCTGACCTTCGACTTCGCTGAAGTACGTGCTCAGTTTGCTAAAGGTGCATTAAGAGAATTCGAACCAGATGGAGAAAGAGCTATCATCTCTCCAGCTAAATAAGTAGGTGTTAAATGTAAACACCTATTTTTTTTTATTTTATTAAAAAATAATATGGAGGAAAAATAACATGGCAGACCCTATAATAGCAGGATTAGGTGTTGTAGCTTTGATGGGCGCCGCTGCAACAATTTCAGGAGCTGCAGAGGACCTAGAATCTGACGTTGGTTCTATGAGTAACCCTAACTCACAGGTTCAACTAGCACCACAAATGGGTAACCTTCACAGGATATTCAACAAGGCTGTTTCTGGAGAACCAGTACAAATGGGAACCATGGCAGGTATAGCGGGTTCAGTTGCATTTGTGCTTATTTCATTAAACCTTCCAGTAATAATGGCATTAGCTGGAGGAGCAGCATTTGCAGCGTTAATTCACACAACATTCGCCACCACATCACACTTAGGAAGAACTGTAAGTGTATCAAAATTCGGACAACCCTTATTTCTAGATGTGGTCACAGAACACTTAGGACCAATAGCTGGCCACGGATTTATAG
>PMWA01000020.1 GCA_003166335.1 Methanobacterium sp.
GTAGAAGATGGTAAAGTAGTAGCTGGTGGAGGAGCAGCTGAAATAGCTATAGCTAGAGGATTAAAAGAATACGCTGACACTATAAGTGGAAGAGAACAGTTAGCTGTAGCTGCATTCGCCGAAGCTTTAGAAGTAGTCCCTAAAACCTTAGCAGAAAACGCTGGACTGGACAGTATTGACTCACTAGTTGATTTAAGAGCAGCTCATGAAAAATCTTTATACATGGGACTTGACGTCTTTAAAGGCGGTGTAAGGGACATGTACAAAGGTGGAGTAATTGAACCTCGCCGAGTGAAAAAACAGGCTATCCAATCAGCAGCTGAAGCAGCTGAAATGATTCTAAGAATCGATGATGTTATAGCATCCAGCAGCTCTGGGAGACCAGGACCTGAAGATATGGAAGGTATGGGCGGAATGCCCGGTGGAATGCCACCTATGATGTAAGGTTAAATTAACCTTACCTTCTAAATTTTTTTTTTAAATAAATTTTTTTTCAATAGAGATTAGATTCTTTTTATTATTATTTACTTTTTTTTTTATGTTTCATTTATAAAAATAATTTAACTAGTTAATTTTAATTTGATAATAAGTTTTAAATGATTGCATTTAATTATAATAATTGCAGAGTTTTACATATAATTGATTTTAGGTGGTATTATTCTATGTTATCCATATTTAAGTGTGATGTAAAAAAATATGATGAGATAGAACCTAATGAAGCATTTATTATAATTGAAAAAAAAGCTAATAAATCTAATTTTATAATTCTCGATGTTCGCACTCTTAATGAATACAAAGAAGAGCATTTAGAGAGTGCTCAGCTATTAAATGTTAAATCCACCTATTTCATAGATGAATTGGATAGAATGGATAAAAACAAGAAATACTTTGTATATTGCAGAAGAGGAAAAAGAGGTAGAATTGCTGTTAATTTAATGAAGAAACAGGGTTATATAGATGTTCATAACATTACTGGTGGAATTAATAAATGGAAATCCAAAAAACTACCAGTTAAGTGAATAAAAAAAAAATATTTTTTAATTTTATTTAATAAAAATTTCTTTTCATCCCTCGTGAATATTTTTCTTTTCATCCATTAGGATGATCAAAAAAAGTAATAAAAATTTTGGGTTTATTAAAAATTCACCATAAAAAATTAATATCAATTTCTTTTTTTTTAATTGGAGAGTATATGTACTGCAGCGGTTCCTCCGGTTCCACCAATATTATGAGTCATACCCACTTCAATGTCTTTAACCTGTCTTTTACCAGCTTCTCCTCGTAACTGCCATACAATTTCAGCTGCTTGTGCTATTCCCGTTGCACCTAATGGATGTCCTCTAGATTTAAGACCACCTGAAGGGTTAACTGGAATCTGTGCATCAATTTCTGTCATTCCATCCTCTACAAAAGAACCTGCTTTTCCTTTTTCGACAAAACCTAAGTCTTCTATGGCGAGTAAACCATTAATACTGAAGCAATCATGCACTTCAACAGCATCAATATCCTTCGGTGTTAAACCAGCCATTTTATATGCTTTTCGAGCCGCATGAACCGTTGAATCGATAGTGGTTATATCTTTCCTTTCATGTAATGCAATTGTACCTGATGCCTGAGTGGAGGCTTTCACATATACTGGTGAGTCAGTGTATTTATGAGCATCCTCAGCGGGGCAGAGTATTGCAGCTGCAGCTCCATCAGTTATTGGTGAACAATCCAGTAATCTCAGAGGATCAGCCACCATACTACTATTTAAAACCTGATCGACTGTTATTTCCATGCCA
Organism: Methanobacterium sp.; assembly: GCA_003166335.1. Classification (GTDB taxonomy): domain Archaea; phylum Methanobacteriota; class Methanobacteria; order Methanobacteriales; family Methanobacteriaceae; genus Methanobacterium_A. Next base: position 1,785 of record PMWA01000020.1, read on the forward strand.
AATTGTGCTAAAGGATTGCGAGCACCATTTTTATGATTAACCACACTGAACATAGCTAATTGTTCTCTAGTTGTTCCATACTCATACATATGTCGTCTGGCAATCATAGCATAGAGTGAAGGAAAATTAATTCCTTGCTGAGCTTCCCATTCCTGATCAGAGGCAGTGGAAACTATGGGGCTTGGATCAACTACGTCAGTCATTTTCTCAACTCCAGCTGATATAACAATATCATGGTAACCTGAAGCTACAGCCATGATTCCACTTCTTAAAGCCAAACCTCCTGATGCACATGCTGCTTCTACACGCGTGCATGGGAGAGGATTCAAACCTGCTTGATCAGCTATAAGTGATGCTATATGCTCCTGTTCCACAAAGAGACCTGCGGACATGTTACCAACATACATTGCATCTACATCTGCTCCTTTAATACCTGAATCTTGGATTGCTTTCAATCCAGCTTCAGTGATCATATCTCTAAATGAAGTGTCCCATAATTCTCCGAATTTAGTTTGTGAGACACCTATTATTGCTACATCTCTCAATTTAATTAATCCCCCATAAAATTTTATTTTTTTGCATATTGAATAAATCTCCCGGTTATATTGTTATTGTAAATTTTATTTAATATTGGGTTAAGCCCGCCATTCGTAATTTACCTTTATATTTAGCGTAAATTGAATAATCAACGTATTCTTTATTTTGAATCATATCTTGTACTTTAGGAGCTAAATCTCTTCTTTCATCTATTTCATCGTTAATGGTTATGCTGAAAGCGTCACTTCCCGCACCTGATCCGTAAGAAACAGCCATCACACGTTCACCGGGTTTAGCAATATCAAGTATTGCGGCTAGTCCAAGTGGAGTTGCTCCTGAATAAGTATTTCCTATAACTGGGGTTAATAGTCCTGTTTCATATTGTTTTTGGTTGAATCCTAATTTTTTAGCAGCTCTTATGTAAAATTTACCATTAGGCTGATGGAATACTACATGATCATAATCAGAAGCTTCAGTACCCATTTTCTGGAATAACTCTTTAGCAGCAGTTAGTACATGTTTAAAGAAGGCTGGTTCACCTGTGAATCTTCCACCGTGTTTAGGGTAAGGTTTTCCTTCACGTCTATAGAAATCCGGAGTGTCGGATGTGTAACTGCAGGTTCCTTCAAAATCTGCTATTGTATTATTTTTTCCTATAATATAAGCAGCTCCACCTGCTGATGCAGTGTATTCTAAAGCATCACTAGGTGCACCTTGAGCTGTATCTGCACCGACAGCTAATCCATATTCTATTAAATCTGAGTCAACAAGTCCCATACACATTTGTATTCCCGCGGTACCTGCTTTACATGCGAATTCAAGGTCAGCAGCAGTTAAATTAGGTGTAGCTTCCACAGCCTCTGCTACTATTGTTGCGGTTGGTTTTACTGCGTATGGATGTGATTCTGAGCCCACGTATACGGCTTGAATTTTTTGAGGGTCTATTAAGGCTCTTTTAAGAGCACTTCTTGATGCTTCAACTGATATTGTTGCTGTATCTTCATCAGGAGCTGGTACACTTTTTTCTTGTACAATTAATCCTCTTGAGATAGCAGTTGGATCATCACCCCATACTTTAGCGATTTCTTCAACTTTTATTCTATATGATGGTATATGAACTCCATATCCTACAATTCCTGACATTTTAATATCACTTATCCAAAATTTTTTTGTTAAATTTAAGGTTTCTAATTTTTATAATATTGTTTATTTTTTCAGAATATAAAAAAAAGGTAATATTCTAGGTAATAAGTCTTTAAAGAGATTTACACTTTGAATATTAATTTTATATTCAAAATAAATTAGTGTTTACATTTATTTGTTTAATTCGACTTTATAAAACTATGGTGTAAAAAAATAAATTAGTTAATTAAATTTGAAATTTCATTTTTTAATATAGATGCTTTTATTCAATCTGTTTCATAATATTATAATAATTATGATTAGTGATGAAAAGAAAATTTTAAGAAAGAAAATTTGGAGCTTTTTCCCACAATCCAGTTATGGGAGAATTCCTATTTTTAATGATGCTGTAAAAGCTGCTGATATGCTTAGAAGATCAGTGGAGTGGCTTAATTCGAGGTATATATTTGTTAGTCCTGATTCAGTTCAATTAAAGATTCGTGAATATGTATTCTTGGATGAGAAGACTTTGATAATGGCAACTCCTAAATTAAAGAATGGATATTTATTAATTAATCCGGATAATGTTAAGGGTCAAGAAAAATTTGCTGCTACTCTAGGAGGAGCTTTTAAATTTGGTAAATCCATTAAAAAGTTATCCCAGGTGGATCTAATGCTGGAAGGTTCGGTAGCTGTTGATTTGGGAGGTGGACGGTTAGGTAAAGGTGGGGGATTTGGAGATCAGGAAATATCTCATCTTCTAAATTATAAATCTATTTCAACCAGTACGCCTATAGTTACTCTGATAGATGAAAAACAGATTGTTAAGAATGTTCCCCGAGAAGCTTATGATATGAATATTAACATGATTGTAACTCCTAAAAGGATAATAAGAATAAATTCAAGGGGTTTAAGTAAAATCTAATAATTTATTTATATCTAATTTATCCACATCATCCGGGTTTTTCATATCATACTTATGATATAAATCTTCAAAATCCTGGTTATTTAATATATCATTTAGAGAAATCTTATCCTCTATTTCCATATCTTTTGTTTTAAGTTCTTCTAACTCTATTATACATGTTTCTAGAAATTCTTCGGAATCTTTCATTTCTAAAAGTTTATTAATTAACTTATTATTCATTTTAAAAGATTTTTTAATATCTAAACCTTCGAAGAAGAATTTTTCATACATTCTCTCCTGATTTATATATTTATAAATTAAGATGAGTTTTTCCTGCAATTCCTGTATTTCATTCTTGCTTAAATCCACCATATAACTCGCTCCTTCTATTAAAAGATTTTAATGAATAATACTATTAAAAGCTTATAAAATATTCTTGATAAAATAAATTTTATTTGAGGTAAAAGTAATATTAAATAAAGCAGTGAAATTAGTTTAAAAATATAATAATGCTTATTTTTTTAAAAAAAATATGTAAATGTTAATTATTATGTTATTTTAAATTATCTAATCTCTCTTTAAACTCTTTTCTATGTCTCTTCTCTTCAGCTAGAATATGTTCTAAGACACCAACCACTTCTTCATCGTCAATGATCTTCATTTGATAAGTGTATCGTTCTATTCCAGTTGATTCTAAATCTATTTGTCGTTGGAGCATGCCTTTTTTGTCTTCACCACCAAAGTCAAGTTCCTCATGTTTCATGGTTGGTTTTCCGCCTCTTTTAGTAATCAAATCAGCTAACCACCACATATGTCTCATTTCATCAACTGCTATGGATTCTGTTACTCTGCTGGGATCGCATTCTTTCATGATGAATGAATTCTGCGTGTAAATCATGGATGCCATCAATTCTCTTCTGAAATCCTCATTTAATAAATCAATTATATCATTTTTTTCCATAAAGTATCATCTACTATTATTTTTTTTTTTAATCCATTAAAGATTGAAGTGTATCTTTTTTCCGGTAAGCTAACCCTTGGAATACAGCGACTAAATCACCTTCATCATCAACAATATCAACAGTGTAAGTAGCAAGTTTAGGATTACTTGATAACTCACGGGCTTCAGCTGTAATCCTACCAGTTTTAACGGCTTTCATAAAAGTAATATTAACATTTATAGCTACCGTAACTCTACCATGACTGTTAGCAGCCACTGCAAAGGCAAAATCAGCTAATGTAAATAAAACACCACCATGAACGGTTTTAACACCATTAAGATGAATTTCACTGATAAACATTTCAGTTTTAGCATAACCAGGTGAAACATCCACAATTTTTATACCAGCATACTTAGCGAATTCATCTCGCTTGAAAAATTCTCTTAATTCATCCATTTTCATAAGAACTAACCAATTTTATCTTGAATTATATAAAATATTAAAGGATTGTTAAAATCTACAACTCTTTTTACCCCTCTTCGCTAAGTATTTCTGATGATAATCCTCAGCAGGATAAAATTTAGGAGCTGGAATTATTTGGGTCACTATCTCTCTATCATATTCACCAGATTTTTGTAATTTCTCCTTAGATGATAACGCCAGCTTTTCCTGGTTCTCGTTATAATAAAAGATTACAGAACGATATTGGTCACCTATATCCGGGCCTTGCCTGTTTAAGGTGGTAGGATCATGTGTTTGCCAGAATACATTTAATAAATCATCATAAGATATAACCTGGGGGTCAAAAATTACTTCTACAGTCTCAGCATGACCTGTGGTTCCACTGCAAACATCTGTATAGGTTGGATTTTCAGTTATTCCACCCATATAACCTACGGTAGTTGATATTACTCCATTTAGACTTCTAAAGGCTTCTTCTACACCCCAGAAACATCCTGCTGCAAAACTTGCCTTTTCATATTCATTTTCATCGTTCATAAACAATTCCTCATCATCCTTTACATGATTATTTATGGTTTTCTAAATGTAAATAATTTTCCCGAAATAATATTAAATAAAAAATATCAAATGAAAAGATTAAATACATTTATTCTTCGGGAATGTTCTTGATTACTTCTTCTTCGCCGGTTCCATGCTCTCCAGTAAGATGACTATGTTTCCTACCATAGAAGAAATATATAAATAAACCTATAGCCAGCCAAACCACGAATCGTAGTTGAGTTACCGTTGGTAATTCATATACTAGACCTAAAGCAGATATTATTGCTAGTATGGGAACCCAGGGAAGATAAGGTGTTTTAAATGGGCGATTAATATCTGGTCTAGTCTTTCTTAAAACTAATACTGATGCGGATACAATTATAAACGCAGCTAAGGTTCCAATGTTCACTAATTCAGCTATATCAGTTATCGGGAGGAAAGCTGCTAAAACAGCGGCAACAACTCCCACGAGCATTATACCATTAATTGGAGTTTGAAATGTTTCATGAAGTTTAGTGAAGAAAGGTGGTAGTAAACCGTCCCTTGCCATAGCATAGAATACTCTGCTCTGTCCAAAGAAACCCACCAATATTACACTAGTGAGACCCGCTAATGCCCCCACCGAAACCACAATATCTGCCCAGTGAATGCCGACACTGTTCAAAGCGTAAGCCACTGGAGCGGCGATTCCTAATGAGTAATACGGAACCATACCATTTAGAACAAGAGTAACTATAATGTAGAGTATGCTGGCGACTACTAGCGATCCTAAAATAGCGATGGGGAAGGTTCTCTGCGGATTTTTAACTTCCTCCGCTGCGGTGGTGATGGCGTCAAAGCCTATATAAGCAAAGAATATTATAGCTGCACCTTTAAATATGCCGATATAACCGTATGGTAGGAAGGGATGATAATTAGCCGGATGAATATAATTAACTCCTATAGCTATGAATAATAATACAACGAAGAGTTTAATCATAACAATAAGTGAGTTAAATTGTGAACTAAGCTTAGTACCGCGAATTAGAAGCAGGCTTATAATGCCTATAATAATAACAGCAGGGAGGTTAACGAATCCTCCAGAAACTCCAGGAGGATTTAAGAGTTGAGATGGTAAATTAATTCCTAACGTTGATATTATACTAACCATATAACCGGACCAACCTACAGCTAATGCAGTTACAATTAAGGTATACTCTAATATGAGGTCCCAGCCTATGATCCAAGCGAATAATTCTCCTAATGTAACATAACTATAAGTATAGGCGCTGCCAGCTACAGGTACCATAGTTGCGAATTCAGCGTAACAAAGAGCAGTGAATAAACATGCAATACCCGCGAATACGAAGGATAAAACCAGGGCCGGTCCTGCATAATAAGCTGATGCAACCCCTGTAAGTATGAATATACCTGCACCTATAATAGCTCCCAAACCCATTAAAAAAACTGCTGGTGTTCCTAAAACTTTTTTAAGACCCTTTTTACTCTCACTAACCTCTAATAAATGACTTATAGGCTTTTTCCAGAAGAGTCTCCTAGTCATAATAAAAAGATTCCTAATTTTTTTTGAGACATAAAACAAATAGAAAGGTAATTATTAATTTTATCTAAAATCCATTTTACAGCTAATTTTTAAGTGTACGAATTAGACTTTTGATTATATGAAAAAATTTTTCTTGTCATAAAATAATATAATATTATAGTGATTTTATCTTGGTAATGAATATTAAATGTTTTTAATTTTGAATTTAAACATGTTATAGGAGGAATATTTTAAGATGAATAAAAAAGAATCTAATAAATCACCTCAAAAGGATAATCAGTTTCGCACCATCACGCTTGAAGAGCATTACGCGACTCCATTATTCTTTGAAGGTCCTGGACATCAGCTTAAAGCTCAAGCACAAGCAGCAAAGATGCATCCTCAGCAGACAGGTGGTTTTGTTTTACCAATAGATCAGCTTGCAGATATAGGTGAGGGTAGGATTATGGAGATGGATGAGGCAGGTATTGATGTGCAGGTACTGTCATTAACTTCTCCCGGTGTAGAGCAACTAAACGCATCCGCGGCAGTGGATCTTGCATTAGATGCAAATGATTATCTCGCCGACGCTGTTCAACTTCATCCAACTCGTTTTTTAGGATTAGCTACCTTACCAACTGCAGCTCCAGACACTGCAGCGAATGAGTTAGAGCGTATGGTCATTGAATATGATTTCAAGGGTGGAGTAATTAACGGTCATGTTAAGGGTCGTTACTTGGATGATGAGTTTTTCTGGCCGATTTTTGAGCGTGCAGAAGCGTTAAATGTTCCGATTTATCTTCACCCGACACCTCCACCGCAACCTGTAATTAAAGCCTCTTATACTGGAAATTATTCACGGCAGGTGGCTGCTCAGTTCGCTGCTGCAGGGTGGGGTTGGCACATTGAAACCGCGATACATATCCTACGTATCATCCTGAGCGGAGTATTCGACCGATACCCGAATCTACAGATGATAATCGGCCACATGGGTGAAGCTCTTCCATTCATGTTGCCCAGGATTGATAATAATTTACCTAAAGAAATGACGAAACTGGAACGTTCTGTAGGTGCTTATCTCCAAGAGAATATTCATTACACTTTCAGCGGTTTCAACTGGACTCAAACATTCCTTGACTTGTTACTTCAAGTCGGCGCGGACCGGATCATGTTCTCAGCAGATTATCCCTACGGCTCGATGTCACAAGCTCTTGCTTTCTTGGATCAACTTCCAGTGAGCAAAGCTGATAAAAAGCGAATTGCACATGTTAATGCGGAGCATCTCCTACGATTGTAAACCTGAGTGGGTTAAAAAATTTTGCAATTAATTTAAAATTCACGAGAAACAAGTGCACCCATATATTGATAACATTCAATTTTCAACGGGGGTCCTAATTTTTTTTAATTAAATAAAAATTTATTATTGAAAAAATGTATAATCAGAATTAATAATATAAAAAAAATAAAGTTATAGTAAAACGGGGTAAAACCATGTATCAAGAATTAGGGGAAAAGTTAATTGATATCTTAGAGCTTAAAAATGCTCCTGTGGCTATTAAATGGTCAGTTAGAGAGCCACGGAATATTGAGAAGGAAATTGGTAAATCAAGGTTCTGCGCGAAGCTGGGTAAAGCTATGAATGGTGAAATATTCTATTCAACAGTGGAAGAAGAGGAATGCGGTGGCGGTATGAGGTATTCTGGAATGAAGGATCCTAAGGAATTACCTGCTAACATGCGCAGCGGTTCCTTCCTTATACCAAGAGGAGTTTTTAAGAGTGTACCAGCTTTTCAACGTGCGGGAACACATAATCCTGCAATGGAACCTGGAATATTTCATGCAGTGATTTTCGCACCCTTGACTAAAGCAGATTTTGATCCTGACGTTATATTCATTGTATGTGAAGCTAAACGAGGTATGGATTTACTTCATGCTAATGCTTATGATTCAGGTGCCGATGCCCTGGGCGCAGGCGTAGGTCCTATATGCTGTACTATGGCATCTAAACCCTACTTAACGGGGGAAGTTACGTATGGTTTTGCTGATGTAGGATCAAGGAATTTTACGGATATAAAACCTGATGAAATAGTGGTAAGCATTCCAGCTCCTGAATTAGAACGTATTGTATCTAATTTAGAGGATATGATGGGTAAAAAATACTTCCAAGAACACTAATAAATATTTTAATTTTTTTTAAATTAGGATCTATGTGATTTTAGTTTAAACTTTTACTTTGGGTTTTGATAATAATCTATTACTTGTCCATTATTAGCATTCACGTCTACATAACCCATTAATTGCCCAGTATCATTATTTACAATAGTTATTACATATTCTAACTGATTAGGGTTCGATCCATACATTTCTAATTCAACTGAACCCGGATTATGTCCAACAGAGAGTGGAAATTTAATTAATCCCTCATGAGCTGTTGCATATTGTATTGCTATGTTTATAGCTTCGTTTTCACTGATTGTAGCTCCTGAATTGTTGTTTGTAGTTGTCTGGTTTATAGTTTGATTTGGAGTTATATTAGTCGTATTATTTGTTATTGTAGGATGATTCACATTCCCATAATAGATATATCCCACCGCCACAGCTAATGACACCGTTAAGATTACTATTATTATATACAATAGCATGTTAGGTGATGATTGTTTCATTTGAATTGCTTTAAGCATTTTTAAGAGATCTCTGATTTTATTTATATTTTATACTTTCAATTAGAATAAATATTACTTTCCCGTATTAACTATGGAAATTAAATTTGCTTAAAAGTGAAAAATTATTAAATTTAACTATAAATTTATAAAATTTAATTTGAATATAATACTATATAGACATGATCAAAAAATAATTCACGTTTACCCTGAAATAATAGGTATATTTTATTTAATGAGTTGATAATTTTATGGTGGATTTTATTCTAGCTTCTAATTGGAGTTATAAAGTGCGATCTGTTGTTTATAATTTAGTTAAAAAGATTGCTGATAAAAAGGCTGTAGATGCATTGATCCCTATTCTCCGGGAAAATGAGGATGCTGCACGTTTTTATGAACCATTAACTTCTTGGATAATTGGTAGTCCGCAGTCTGTAGAAGTACTTGCTTATGCTTCCAATGATAAAGATTATTTTGTACGTTATATGGCTGCTAAAGCTTTAGTTAATATTGGTAGTGCTCCTGCCATTAATGCTTTGATTAATGCTTTAGAAAATGGTGATGATTCCATGCGTGAAATTGCAGCCAATGTTTTAGGTGATTCAAAGGATAAATGTGTAATATCCGTGCTGGTTAATGCTGAACAAGACAGTAATAAAACAGTGCGAAATGCTGCGGAAAAATCTTTAAGGAAGATGAAATATAACAGATTAGATTGATCTTTTGATGTGAAATAGATATTATTTTGGAGGTTTTAAAAATGGAAAATAGTGGGAGATCTCACATAGATAATTGGGTTGATTTTAAACAAGAACTTACAGTTTTTATATGGGATTGTTTTAATTCTATTAAATCAGAGGGTGAACTTGATTCTGACAGAATATATGATGTTAAATCTTCTATTGAAAACTTAATTGATTTCTTTGATTATAAGGTTATTAATTATGAAGAATTTAGGCAGTGGCTGAAATATTTGAAGTTCCTGGATTCTGGGGAGTTTAAGGATATTTCAATATTTGAAGAAAATTTTAATAAATTCATAAAAATGGAATGTCACTTGGATTATGAAGATACTCTTAAGAATATGGATGAAAGTGAGCTTAGAACGGAAATTAAAAGTTTTATTTTGGATTATGAATTTCTTCCTATTAAATCTGTCTCCTTTACTTCTAAAGAAAGAGATAAAGCTAATATATTAATGGAAGCTACTATTGCACAGATACAAATTCATTTAGATTCATTGGATACTCTCAAAACTCATGATAATTCGGAAGGAAAAGCTGAAAATAAGCATTTCTGGGAGAATGTTAAACCACGAATACAAAGAGAAGTTGATTCATTATATATGCTACGTTGTTATGCAGATGATCTTCAGAATACTATTAAGAAATTATATGATAATGAAGATGATATTCCTGAGAAGTTTCGTGATTGGAGATTAAACATAGTACTCAAACTAGAGTGAATAACGATTTTAGAAATTTGAAAAAAAATAGAGTATTTGATAAAATGTTAAAATAAGGTTTGACCATTTATTATAGGAAATAGAATACATTAAAGAGAAGGATTAAGTCTTGTTATATTTCTTCATATAATTGTGATAGTATCAGCGCTAAAGTGATTATATCCTGCTGATTATGTTCCACTATGGGTATTAAAGGGCCTATGTTGCCTGTTTGGAGATATGTTTTATAAAATTCAGGTACTAGACTGCTCGGAACATCATTAATTCTATTCATTTTGAAAAGATGCTTCTCAATAGTTTGAAGACGACAATTAGGAAGCAATCCGCCCCAAATGCGTCGGGAGAAGTGAAGTAAATCCAGATGACAGTTATTAAGGTTTGCATTTACACTGTAATGATGTAATCTTCCTCGTATAAATGGCATGTCAAAGCTTCTGCCGTTGAAGGATACAAATGTGGTATCATCATCAACATCTGATAAAAAACTGTTTAATAATGCTTTTTCATCATCTAAATCTGTTAATAAATACTGTTTAACTTTTATATTATTATCATTAACTCTACCCATTCCCATTAGGATTACAGGTAAGTCTTTAAGTCCTAAGGTTTCTATATCAAAAAAGAGATAGTTACTATTCTCTTTTAGACAGGATGATAATAGGATATGAGGATGTGATTTTGAATAACGATTAGTTATGTAATTTGTTAGGGAATCCGGGGATTCTTGGATTACATCTAACAATTCTAAGGCTTTCTGTGAAAATTGAGGATGATCTGTTAAGTCATTTATCGTGCAATATCCATTATTATTTAATAATTCTTCTTTTACTGTTCCAATTCCTGGAATTAATTTCTTATCCATTAAAATCTGTGATAAAGCTTTTTTTTTATCAATGGTTTTCATTTTTATTTTTACGTTTTCTTCAATCTTGTAACAATATCCATTATTTGTTTTAAAATTATCTCCTTTGAAAACTTCATCTAATTCTTTTCCTTCATGCTTTTTTAGTAAATTTACTTGTAATTTATAAGCTTCAATTATTTCATTTGCTTGTGACATTATTCACCATCCACTATGTGGATCATCAGTTTAATATATTAATATTAATTTCTAAGTAAAATTAATGCTATTATCGTGATTTTGAACACATTATAAGCTTATTAATCACTTATATGAAAAAAACCTATCTTTTAATTATAATAATTGAATCAATCAATCAAATGATGAAAAAATTTAAAATAAATTAACTTAGATTATAAATGTGTTTTAATTATTTTAAATCTACTCTTATTTATTAAATAAATAATTAGTTTTTTATATAATTTAGTATAATATTTTCAATATTACTTATATTGTTACATTATTTACAATGACTTAAACCATAGGATTCTAGAATTTAATCTATTTAATTAAATTATTAAATTATTTTTTAAGTTAAATCTTTTTTTTTATAATTGAGAAGTATAAAAAAAAGGAATTAGTACGTTAAAAAAGATAGTAATGTAAAAAAAATATTTTACTAATATCTAACCGTTATATATTAGTATTCATGTTATCCAACTTTTAATAATTATATAAATTTTTCATATGAATTAAAAATTATATTATTTTTTAGAGGATTTAAATGCAGATTAAACGTATGGAAAATGAATATCTTGATGAAATCATCTGGATAGATGAATTAATATTTAAACGTCCCGAACCAAGGTCCATTGCAAATTTAAAGGCACTTAGAATGTCAGATCCCGATGGATGTTTCGTTTTAATGGATGGACATAGAATCGTAGGGTTCAATTACTCTAAAACCATGGGCACTGAAGGATATTTAGGACCCCTAGGAATACTTGACAAGTATCAAAACCAAGGTTTTGGGAAAGCCTTAATATTTAAAACTATTGAATATCTCCGAAAAAACTGTAAAGTTATTGGACTTGAAGCTTTGCCTGAGAAAGGTAATTTAATAGGATTTTATCAAAAAATAGGATTTATCTCAGGATTTCCTTCATATTTATTCCAAATTTCAGAAGGATTTAAACTTAAAAAAGCTTATTTTGACGATTTTCAAATCACAAATGCCTGTGAAATGACTTCTTCTAAATATTTAAAGGTTTTAGATGAAGTTGAAAAATGGACACGAAATTATAATCAAGTTAGTTATAAAAAGGATTTAATCGCTACCCGGGAATTGGAGGGAGATTTATTTATTGCATTTAATGGAGATGAACCAGTTGGATTTTTAGGTTATTCTAAAACACTCCTGCCCACTCTATGGGGCACTGTTAATAGTAATCTACCTGATTATAATAAACAAAAAAATATAATGAAAGGACTTATAACTTATTTCAATGAAGTGAATGGATTTAAGGATGTTATTTTACAAATGAATTCTAGACACCGGGTTATGGTGGATATAATAATAGAAATGGGATTTAAATTCCGTAGGAGTGTTAATAGGATGTATTTAACTGGTTTTGAAGGAGATCATCTTAAAAAAAGTGATGAATTGATTATGAGACCGTGGAGAGGATAATTTTGAAAATAATTTAAGAATTATTTTGCGAATTATATAAACTTTATATTGTTAAATGTAGAAAGTATAGATATATGATTTCAATGGCTCCGGTAGTGTAGTCCGGC
>PMWA01000061.1 GCA_003166335.1 Methanobacterium sp.
CATGAAAGAGTTATTCCGATCTGATATAATTAAAATAAAAAATGAATATTTAAATTCAATACGTACTAACAATGTATTAATTAGTGTAAACTAGAACGAGATCATAATGCGATTGTGAAGGGGAGGTTCTTTAAATGACTGACATTAATTTCTATGGTGGTGTGGATTCTCCGGCTTGTACGAAGCGTATGGCAATTCCTAAACCTTGTCCACCAGTTCCACCAATTATTGCTATTTTCATTTTATCAAGTTCCATTTTAATTTCTTTAAAAAAAGAATAGGATTCTTAATATTTATTCGTCTAAAAGGACGACTGGTTTGATTAAGTCTCTTGGTTTGTCTTTCATTAGGAGGAGTGCTTCTTCTAATTTGTCAAAACCTTTGTAGACATGAGTGGCCATGAGTGACGGATCCATACGTCCGTAGGTTATAATATCTGCAAGTCTTTCCATTCTAACTCTTCCACCAGGGCAAAGACCGGTGACTATATCTTTATCAGCCATACCGAATCCCCAATTTACACGACAAAGTGGTAAGGTATCTTCTTTACCGAATCCTGTACCATAGTAGTTATTGTTAGAAATTTTTGATCCTGCTTTAGCCATTTTTAATGCGTCTATTAGAATATCAGGACCACCACCAGATACGATTACAGCGTCAACACCTGCTCCATCAGTTGCTTCAAGTATTTGTTCTGCGGTGTCTCCTTCTTTGTAGCTAATTATATCTGTAGCACCGTATTCTTTAGCTACTTTAATAGCGTTAGGTCTGGTACCAACTGCAAATATTCTTCCAGCACCTTTTAGTTTTGCACCTGCTACACCGCAAAGTCCAACTGGCCCAATACCTAGAACTGCTACAGTGGCTCCTATTTCAATTTCGGCGTTTTCAGCACCCATAAAACCAGTACTCATCATATCAGTAAGCATAACCGCTGATTCCAATGACATTCCTTCGGGTAGATGTGCTAGATTGTTATCTGCTAGGTTAACATGGAAGTATTCACCGAATACGCCATCTTTAAAGTTAGAGAATTTCCAACCACCTAAAGCTCCACCACTTTGTGAAGGAAAACCACGTTGAACGGCTTCTGAATCCCAGTCAGGAGTGATAGCTGGTACAATTACCCTATCGCCTGGTTTGAAATCTTTAACTTCGCTTCCTACTTCGTCTACTACTCCTAAAGCTTCATGTCCTAAAATCATATTATGTCTGTCACCTATTGCTCCTTCCCAGACAGTGTGTACATCAGAAGTACATGGTGCTAGAGCTAATGGTTTAACAATAGCATCTCTTAGGCCGCATTTTGGTTTATCTTTTTCTATCCATCCTATTTCCCCAATTTTTAACATTGCTAGTCCTTTCATTTTTTTTCACCTCATTGATTATGCAATTATAATAGTAGTTATGAAATAGATCCCATATAAACATACCAAATGTTCTGTATGCCTTATTAAATAGTACATATTAATAGAGACCGTTCTTTTTGTAAATTGGTCTAAAGAAAAACTTTTATCAAAATTAAAGTAATTTATGAACATTTATCCAACAAATTATTTCTTGTTCACGAATATAATAATTTTTAAGTCTCAAAAATAAAATTAAAAGTTTTTAAAAGAGTATTAATATGTTTTGCCCAGAATTAATTCTTAATATACAGTATAAAGCAATTCAATAAACCATGACTCAATTTTATTCGATTAGGATATCTTTATTAATTTGATTGTCCCTAGATGATCTATAACATTACAAGACTTCTATTATTAAAAATTATAAAGAGATGTGTATAATGGATACGAAATCTAGAATTATGGAAGAATCATTTAAATTATTTCTAAAAAAAGGATTTGTTGATGTTTCATTGAATGAAATTAGAAAAGCATCAAACATTACTACTGGCGGATTTTACTATCACTTTGACAGTAAAGACACTCTCCTAGTCGCAGTGATTGAAAAATACATATTTAACTATTTTAATTCAACCATACGACAAATTAGAGATTTTGAAGGCACACCCAAAGAAAAACTAAAAACAGTGATATTATCTATCATAGGCGAAACTCAATTATCTGAAAGCTCTGAAAAAATAGATTATAGGACATTACACTTACTATTAATGGAAGGTGTAAAAAAATATGAAATAATAAGCAAACATTACACAGAATTTTATTATAACTTGTTAAACTTCATTAGAGATGTACTCGATGATGGTGCAGCCCAGGATATTATCAGACGGGATATTGACTCCACCGAACTTGCAACATTTATTCAAACTTCTATGGTCGGAACAGTCTTAATGTGGATAGCAATGCCAGAAATGCCCATAGAAAACAGAATGAATTCTAATATAGATCATTTATGGAATTATATTACAAAATAAATTTAGATTAAAAAAAACATAATAGTCGGTATGTTTAAATTAATAATCCAACAATATATGAAATTATCTCGAGGTGAAATACCTCGATAATGTGAAAATCTGGATTAACCAAGATAATATGAATAATTTTAGGAGGAATCAAATGATAATAGTAACAGCCACAATAACAGCTAATCCTGATGAGAGGGATAAAATCATTAAAAAATCTCAAGATCTAATTGAATCAACTCGTTTAGAATCGGGTTGTATCAGTTATAATTTATATGCAAGCACTGAAGATGATAATATCCTACTGATGCTCGAACGATGGGAAAATCAAGAAGTATTAGAATCACATATGCAAACTAAACATTTCAAAGCATTTGGTGCGGACATTAAAAATCTTTTAGCGAGAAAATTAGACATTGATGTTTGCTCAGCTGACAAAATATAATAAAAGTTTGAATTCATGGAATCAAAAAACACGGTAATATTATTATTTAGGAGTTTCATGAAATAAAAATTTAAAGGAAAACAGCTTTAAATGCCTAAAGCAGCCAAAAAAACCGATTGAAAAAGAGTCTTAATAAGAAAGTGCGAAATTAAAAAATCTCATATTATATGTTAGTAATTACTCACTAACATATTATGGTTATGTTTATTAATCCTAATGCACCATAATTAAATTTAAAAATGCAAGCAACCATCTGAGCAAGCAAGCCGTATTAGCGGTTATATGGGATTTAAATGGGTTTTAGTATGTCTATCCTTCGATTGATTTCGTAAACTCATTCAACTTATTCTGAAATTCATTAAGCTTAGTTTCATATTGGGTTTCAGTTTCTTTTTTTCTTTTTTCATAAAGTATTTTGTCATTTTCAGATATAAATTCTATTTTTTCATTTATTGGTTCAAGCATTCTTTTATAATAATTTATTCTATCCTCATAAAAATTTATTTTCATTTGATTGTAATAACTAATAATCTTATGATCATTTGCAGCCATTATACTAATTCTTTCAATATCCAATTCGCTCTTTTGCTCAATTAGTACCCTTCGCTTATTGAAATCTTCTTTAAGAGTAGCTTCTGAAATTTGAAGATCGATTTCTAGTATTTGCATATCAATCTCTTCCTTAGCACTAATACGGTTATTTAAAGCTTTAAATTGATCTGATTGTTGATTTAACTGTGCTTGTAATGCTAGATTTTCTTTTTTTATTTTTTTTACATCTTCATGTTCTATAGTAATTGTTTCTGTAGGGTTAATTGTTATGTGAGGTAAGTATTGGATGTAAACTTTTTTCAAATCATCTCGTCTTCCCAAAAAATATGCGTCCTTTATCTTGTTCGATATTTTATGACCCATGAAAAGTTCTCTAATCTCTTCTGGCATCCCTGCAATTGTCAATTGGGTGTTGAACCATTTCCTACACATATGTCCTGTGATCTTTCTGAAAGTGTTACCTCCCTTATCCCACCCTAATTTATCGTTTATCCTTTTGTAAATGTAACCTATTCCTTCTGACTTAAAAGGTTGATCATTAGTTGTATGTTGAGTAAAAAGAGGTTGATTATCTTTTAAGTTTCTTCTTTCAGTCTTTAAATAAGTTTTTATAGCATTAACAGCTTCTGGAGACATATATGTTATAAATTCTATTTCAATCTTTTCCCTAACTAAAGATAATGAACACAAATCATTATCATCTAATCCATCCTTGAACTGCCCAACACTAAGATTACAAACATCAGAATTGCTCAAACCGCTTGAAAGCTGTGTTAGTATGATGGCTTTTTGCTTTATAGTATTACAAGCATCTAAAAATATCTTAATATCTTCTTTTGATGGTAATTCACGATTGTTTGCTATACGGAATGATCGAGGTTTTCTTTTTGTAGGTTTAGGAGTCTCAATTTTATTACAATTAAAAAAATTAAGAATTAAACCTCTTCTCAAATTCCTAGTTGTTCTTGCCCTATCAATTGATATACAATGATCATCATATTTAGGAAGCCATGAATTGATACTTTGATCCCAAAAAGGCAGTTCTTCTCTTTCTTTATTACATATCTCCAATATTTCATCCGGCGTTTTTTCAATTGCTATACAAAAATCTGCTAAAGCATAAAGATATTGAACTTTGGCATTATCAGTAAGTCCATATATCCAGTTTTGAAAAACATGATCCTGTTCAACAATCTTCACCATTTCATTCATTTTCATGTATGAATATTATGTGATTATACCATAAAAAGCTTGCACTTTATTAGTTTATGTATCTAATATAACCTGCACCATATATCCATTTTCCTCTTTTATATCCATAAGGTGATAAGTAGCAGCTTTAACATCTTCTCTGCTCTCATGAATCGCAGGATCGAAAGCTTCACCATAAACCAAAGCATTTAACACATAATTATTCTTTCTTCTAGTTATCTTAACCTTAAATTCAGAGAAAACCAAACATTCAGAGTCATGAAGAAAAATCAATTCTGAAAGCCAATCATATAGAAGAGCAAAAAGATCCTCTGATTCAATAATAATCTTCTTCTCAACTGTAGACTTTATCGTATTAGTGTCAGTCATAACTTCAAACAATGCCAATGCAGCGTTTTCAAATGACTCCTCTAAGGTTTTTCCGTAAGCTTTATAACCTACATCAGCTGTTACATCAAAAAATTCATATTTCAAATTATTTTAACTCCTAAAAAAATAATAATATTTTTAAATTATAAAATTTTTTATGCTACTTCCCTAGGAAATTCTTCTCTCACCTTTTTAGGCTCCAATCCTCTTCCCAATCTTCTCGCTACTTCTTCATAATATTGTTTAGTTCTAGGTGTGGTTGAAGGATTTATTTTCTTTAAAGCTTCTTCAAAATGTTTCGCAGAAACCTTATTTATCTTTATATTTTCATGAAGAGCAATCATACCTGCTTTTCTGCATAAAGCCTCTATATCCGCTCCAGAAAATCCCACTGTTCCTTTAGCTAAGTTTTTAAGTTTAACATCATCACTCAAAGACATATTTTTAACGTGAACTTTCAGTATGCTAAGTCTAGCTTTTTCATCAGGCGGAGGAACTAATACTACCTCATCAAATCTTCCCGGACGAAGTAAAGCAGGATCCATTAAATCCGGCCTATTCGTGGCACCTATAACCACGACACCCCGTAATTCCTCCAACCCATCCATTTCTGAAAGCAAAGTATTCACCATCCTTTCCACTACCCGAGGTTCACCTGCTCCAGAGCCCCTGGTAGGGGTTATAGCATCAATTTCATCAAAAAATATTATACAAGGAGAAGCCTGTTTAGCTTTCTTAAATATTTCTGCAATTTTTCTTTCAGATTCACCGAACCATTTACTCAATATCTCTGAACCCTTCACACTAATAAAATTAGCTTTCGATTCCGTAGCAACCGCCTTAGAAAGCATTGTTTTACCCGTACCTGGCGGTCCAAAAAGTAAAATACCTTTAGATGGATTAATTCCAATTCTTTTAAAATCTTCACTATTGGTGAGCGGCCATTCTACAACCTCTATTAAAGTTTCTTTAAGTTCGCCTAAACCACCTATATCTACCCAGTGAATATCAGGGACTTCTATGAAAACTTCTCGCAAGGCAGAAGGACTAATAGATTTCAATGATTCCATAAAATCATCCTTAGTTACAAATAGGTTTTCAAGAACTTCTTGAGGTATGGTTTGCTGCTCTAAATCTATCTCTGGTAATATTTTTCTTAAAGCATTCATAGCTGCCTCTCGACATAAAGCAGCAAGATCCGCCCCTACAAAACCATGTGTTATGTTAGCTAATTCACTTAAAACAACATCATCAGCCAAAGGCATGCCTCTAGTGTGTATCTGCAGAATTTCATTTCTACCATCACGATCAGGCACTCGCAGTTCAATTTCATGATCAAATCTACCGGGCCTTCTAAGGGCAGGATCCAATGCATCCGGTCGATTCGTAGCTCCAATCACTATAACTTTCCCTCTTTCCTTTAAACCATCCATTAAGGCAAGTATCTGTGCAACCACTCTACGCTCCACTTCACCTGTAACTTCCTCTCGTTTAGGAGCTATAGCATCTATTTCGTCAATAAATATGATGGTAGGAGCGTTTTCTTCAGCTTCCTTGAAAATTTCTCTTATCTTCTTTTCAGCCTCACCCACATACTTACTCATAACTTCCGGCCCATTTATAGGAACAAAATTAGATCCACTCTCATTGGCAACCGCTTTAGCTAGCAAAGTCTTACCAGTACCCGGTGCACCATGTAAAAGCACTCCCCGCGGTGGATCAATTCCTAACCTATCAAATATCTCCGGATGACGTAAAGGAAGCTCTATAATCTCTCTCACTTTAGATATTTCCTTGTGTAATCCTCCAACATCATCATAAGTCACATCTGGAATCTTCTTCTCCACTACTTCCACAGCTTCCGGCCGCACTTCAACCTGAGTAGTATCATTAATCCTTACAATACCAGCAGGATTGGTTGAAACCACCGTGAATTTAATTTCACCTAAAGAAAATGGAGTCCCCATTTCAAAAAATTCTCTGAAAATATCTTCAGACCCGGGAAATTCCCTTAACGTCTCTCTAGTTCTTCTTGGAGAGGTTAAAGCCATTACATCTCCCCGAGCAACAGCTCTTCCAATTATATTATTTTTTATAATATCTCCCGATGCCATAATTCGTATGCCTTTTGTAGCTGGTGCTAAAACTACTTTCTGAGCCATTCTAACTTCTGATCTTCGTATAGTTATCATTTCCCCTATTGATGTACCAGCGTTAGAACGGGTGAGACCGTCCATCCTTACTATTTCAAGCCCTACATCAGCTGGATAAGATTTTCCAACTATAGCTCCAGTAGTTCTCTTACCAATTATATCAACAACATTACCTGGCTCGACTCCTATTTTATTAAGTAATTCATTATCGATCCGTATAATTCCTTTACCAACATCCTGTTGTAATGCTTCAGCTACTCTCAACTCAATTTCACTGTTTTCAGGCATACTTTTCAACTCCCTATGATCATGAAAAAATGAAGAAAAAAAATTTGTTAATTATTTCCTGTTGTTTATTTATGTAACTGCAGAAATATAAAATTTTTTATATAGAGTTTAAAAATGTCTTTTTAGAAATTATTTGACTCTGAATACTTCTCAAACGCTCTCTATCTCTTCTTTTAAATAGTTACAAAAAGTAGTATTAGTTTAAGGAGGGATTAAATGTTAAAAATTTATAATAAATCTTCAATTCCAGATCTAAGAAAAAAAGTAGGGTATTTGGAACAATATAATTTAAAAACTATTAATTTAGCATCGTGCATTATGATAATGCTGATCATTATAATTTTAATTGCCAGTGTACTAATGGTAACAGCCGGTCCTAATTCTAACTATCCCCTAAATTATTAGATTATACCCAGAAAAAGATTTTAATTAAAAAATACATTTCAGATCCACATATTAATGTAATACTTTTATTCAAAAAACTTCAAAGAAAAATGTTTCGCTAAGGTGCTGATAAGAGACATTCACGGATCTGAATAAGAATTATTTAACTGTTCTATAGCATTTTAAAGACCATATAAATCAGCTTTTCTAAAATTTTTTTATTTAAATTTTTGATTTCAATAGTATTAATTTTTCCTCTTCAATTAATCGAATTTTACGCTTTTCTAAAATTTTAGGTAATGAATATTTTAAGAGTAAAATTTCACTATTATTTCACCAAATCCTTATTTTATACTTAAAAAAATTTCTTTAATTATATACTCCTCTAAAAAAATATTCAAATACAGTAGTAAAATAATATAAAATCAATTAAAATTGAAAATAAAATATTTTAAGAAAACTACATACATTTCTCTATAGCATCAGAATCAAACCTTAAAATTATAACCCTAGAATTACCCATCATACCTTTACCCGTAAATCTTATATCTATCAATCTTAAAAACTCTAATTTATTCAACAATCTATCAAAAGAAGCATAACTTAAAGGTTTAATACCATTTAAAAGTTCATACAAGTTACCCGCAACCCGATCCTCCTCAGTAGCTTCCAATATAATATTAAATAAAACCCTCTCATTCCCAGATAAATTACTAATAGTACTTTTAAGACTAATCGAATTAGCATTACGAATAGCAGATTCAAGATGCTCCTCTGTAATAATTTTTGAAGCATTAGCCTCAGCAATATTCCCCACCAAACCTAACAAATCAATGCCAACCCTTAAATCACCAATTGACATAGTTTTATCCGTAATCTCATCTAAAACTTCATCAGAAATCACATCAGGATAAAAACCAACTTTAACCCTCTCCAATAATATGCTTCTCATCTCATCACGAGTATACGGATCAAAGATAATCTCCTGAGGAATAAAAACTGAATTAACATTCTTATCTAAAAGATACCGAAATTCAATATCAGATATAATAGCAAATAAACCAGTTCTAACCCCTTCAAATTCCTCATGAGCACGTAAAATATCATAAAATATTTTATTAGCATTCTTACTATGGAAAAGATAATTAACATCATCCAACGCCACTACCAACGCCTGATCATTATCACGCAAATACTTCATAATAGCATTATAAATACGGGAAAATGGAATACCAGTCTCCGGTGGGTGAATACCAAATATTTTCCGATAAATCTGAGAAAAAATATTAAAACGAGTGGTATGCAATTGACAATTCACGTAAACACATAAAATACCCTCAGAATACTCCCCCACCTTCTCGAAAATTTTTTTAATAGCAGTAGTTTTACCCGTAGCGCAAGAACCCACCACCACAGCATTAGTAGGTTTACCACCTTTCAAAGCAGGTCTCAAGCAAAGAACAAGCGCATCCATCTGAGATTCTCTATACAAAAATTCATCCGGCACATAATCAGGATTAAAAACTCGTATATTCCTAAATATAGTTTCATCATCCATTAGAATATCATCAATCGCCATAAAGAAACACATCCAACTCTTATTCATGTTTAAAATACATACAATGCAACGGATTCCCCGGACCTCTAGGATGCTTACAGGAAATACTTATCCGTTTAATATCCTCCAAGATAACTTCATACCGGAATTTACATTGAATACAACGATCAGTAGATGAAATCAATTCAAAATCTTCATTGTTTATCGTTTTAATTTGTTTCATCAAATATGTAACCTAAAATTTTATTTCTCCGATATTTCCTAGTCTGAAAATAGGCTTTTATATATATTTATATTAAATTATATTATTATTTACAAATGTTATAGTATTTAGAGTCATAATAAAATATAAATGCATTTACAAGAATAGTGAGAAGTTAAGTTACTAGAATATGATTAAGGGGGTTTTTAATGGTTCCAAATGACGAGGTAAGGAGTAAATTAACTGATATTGTATAAAGAATAATTTTTTTCTAAATTACAAATAAGTGGATATGAATGTCAAATTCTCTGGATCATATTTGAACAATTTTATGCCAAAGATCGCCGAGAATGGCGCCAATGGCTAAGAGAACATCATAACTCTTCTCCTGGAGTATGGCTCATTTATTATAAGAAAAACAGCGATAAACGCGGGTTGAGTATGAAGAAGCAGTGAAAGAAGCACTTAGCTTCGGCTGGATCGATAGTAAATCCAAAGTTCTGGATGAAGAACGCTACATGCAAGTATTCACTCCCCGAAAACCAGGTAGTGCCTGGTCAAGGTCAAATAAAGAGAGAGTCAAAAAACTTGTCAAAAATGGTTTGATGAAACCAGTGGGACTAGTAAAGATCGATGCCGCCAAAAAGGATGGTTCATGGACTATTCTGGATGATATTGAATATCTGGTGATTCCTGATGATTTAAAGAATATATTAGATAAAAATAAAGCAGCTAATGAGAATTTTGAAGCTTTCAGCGATTCAGCTAAAAAGCAGGTACTTTACTGGATTGATAATGCCAAAAAGAAGGATACTAAGCTGCTAAGGATTAAAAAAACTGTCGAATTCGCAGCAAAGAATAAAAAACCCTTTAATTAATACATTTTAAGTTCGATATTGCGTATGGGAGAATAATTAAAGCATCAGAAAATTTCAAGGATATAATCAAAACAAAAGTTTATATGTCATTGGTTTACTGCTTGGTTGGCGTAAACCGGCCCGTCAGACCTTAAACTGCAATAGCAGGCCATCCAGAAATAAAGATAAAAATACTATCTCATATGATATATACATTGCAGGTATGACGGATGGATTAAATGCCCTGAAATACCCGATAATCCTTAAATTTTACCATACTAAAGAATTCTATGATTAAATCCAATTTATTTCTTACAAAAAAAATATTCTACTTTTTATAAATCTTTTAATTCTTCTATATTAACATCCCTCACTCCATCCAACTTCTCACCATGAGAAATGTTAAAAATGGTTACATTTTCATTACTAGCCAACCATTCCACCAGTTTTTTAGCATACTTAAGCTTCAATAATTTTATTTCATCAGCCTTACCCAACTTAGTATCCATATCCGGCCTTGAATATTTAGTGACCATCCTTCCAAAATCCATGCCCGCTAAAATAATATATTTTACACCTAATTCCACCGCGAAATATAATGCACGGTCTCCATCAGTAAAACCACCGAAATTATAAACATTCCCAAGTGGAGTGCTCTGAGTGGTTCCTAAAACCCGCTTTAACCTTGGAAAATATTCATTTATCTTATCTAAATTATTACCGTGAGCATGCACCACTAAAAAAGAACCATCCCTGTTAGCCTGTATAATATCCTCCATTTTACCATCTAAATCCGTAACTATAATATCCGGTGTTATATCATCCTCTAAAAGTGCAGTTGTAGCCCCATCAGCTGCTATAAGCGTGAAATTTGATAAGTTTAAATTTTTTAAATCTTTTATATTCCCTTTAAGAGAGGGACCCGCCCCAAAAACTATAACCCTATCCTTAATAGGGATATCGTCCGGTGATAGACAATTTGAAGATTCTAAAAGTTTATTTAATATTAATGCCGATTTTTCATCATCATCTCTACTGAAACCTAATTCTTCTAGTATTTCTTTATACCATGAAAACCATATAACAAGGTTCATATAGATAAGATAGATACTCAATACAAATAAAGTTAATTAACTTGGAGGTTTTTTAGATGGATGAGACGTTGCTAATGATACCAGGACCCACTAGAGTAGCTCCCCGGGTCTTAAAAGCCATGTCTGAAAATATAGTAAATCATAGAAGCGCAGTTTTTGGTGAAATACTCACAGAAACCACTGAAATGATGTCTGAAGTATTCCAGACCGACAATCAATCCTATATATTAACCGGCTCCGGAACCGCTGCCATGGAAGCCGCATTAGGAAACATAATTGAAAAAGATGATAAAGTATTAACTATTGTCGGCGGGAAATTCGGAGAACGATTTATGCAGATAACCGAAACCCACAGAGGACAACCCGTTAAATTAGAAGTGGAATGGGGACATGCAGTAGATCCAAAAGATGTTGAATACATCTTAGAAGAGGATGACGATATAAAAGCAGTGACTATAGTTCACAATGAAACCTCAACTGGAGTAACCAATCCTATAGATAAAGTGGGAAAAATCGTTAAAGATTATGATGCTCTCTACGTAGTGGATACTGTTTCCTCATTAGGAGGGGATGACGTCTTCGTAGATGGTTATAATATTGATATTTGTGTTACTGGATCCCAGAAATGTCTAGCTGCACCTCCCGGTATGTCAGCCATAACATTAAATGATGATGCTTGGAAAGTGGTAGATAACACAGAAACCTATAATTATTACCTTGATATGAAACGCTACCGTAAAAGCGGGTCAGCTAAACCGCCAGAAACTCCTTACACTCCATCAGTATCCCTAATGTATGCCATGCGTGAAGCATTAATTGCAGTAATGGAAGAAGGATTAGAAAGTAGGATAGAAAGACATCAATTAGCAGCCTTAGCCACTAGGAATGGTATAAAAGCCATGGGATTAGAACTCTTCGCTCAATTAGAAGTTTCATCCAACACCGTCACCGCCATAAAAATACCTGAAGGTGTAACTGATAAAGAGTTAAGAGGCACCATGCGTAACAAGTACCAGATAGAATTAGCGGGAGGCCAAGATCATCTTAAAGGCAATGTATTCAGAATTGGGCACATGGGTAACATCACTCACCGCGAAATCATATCAACAATATCCGCCTTAGAAATGACCTTAAAAGAATTTAACTTAGATGTATGTCTTGGAACTGGCGTTGCAGCCGTTGAAGAAGCATATCTAATTGGATAAAAAAAAATATTATTTTTTCCTCCAATTATTTTTTCTTTTTTTTAAATAAATATATAAAATACTTTTTTTAAACTTCTCTCAACATGGAAACAGCTGCCTTAAATAATATAGGTCCATCCATCCATGATTGACGTAACAAATAAAGTGGTCGAGCATAAAAATCTCTAAAAGCTTTTTTTTGAAGTTTCTTAAGTTCATCTAAAGAGCAATCCACAGTCTCCATAACTGGAGTTAAAAGACTGAATTTAGACCAATCATCAGTCTTAATCAAGTTATCCTCCAAGGATTTAAGATAAAACTCCGTGCCAGGATACGGTGTAGCCAAAGAAAATATAGCGTAATTCGGTTTCAGACTCTTCACAAACCTTATAGTGTTATTAATGCTTTTCCTGGTATCACCAGGCATACCCAGCACCACAGAAGCAATAGTTCTAACTCCATGCTTCTTCGTAAGCTCAAAAGTCTTTCTAATCCTATCAATAGTAATATTCTTATTTATTTCATCTAAACTCTGCTGATCAGCTGATTCAACACCTAAAAGAAGAGTAATACAACCCGCATCCGTCATTTTCTTCAGTAAATCATCAGATATTGTATCCACACGAGCAGTGCAACCCCAATAATTATCTATCTTCCTCTCCTTTAAATCATCACAAATATCATACACTCTCTGCTTATTCAAAGTAAAAGTATCATCCATAAAAGCTAGAATTTCAGCATCATGATCCTCAACAAGATGTTCCATTTCATCCACAACATTTTTTGATGATCTTAATCTCAATTTATGACCATGCATAGCTGAAGAAGCACAAAAAGAACAATGATAAGGACAACCCCTACCAGATATAAGCGTTCCAATCGGTAATTTCATATGCATTATCTTATAATCATCCATAGGAAGCAAATGACGAGCCGGGAACGGAATACTATCCAAATCCACTGTCACATCTCTTGGAAGAGTTTGAAAACCTTTACCAGCTATACCTTTAACATTCCTCAGATCCGCACCCTTCTCCAATGCCTGCACAATTTCAAGCATAGTATATTCACCTTCACCCAAAACCACCAAATCAATGAAATCATTTTCTAACAGCTTCGAGTAAGTGAAAGTAGGATGATAACCACCCAAAACTATCAAAGCACCCGGACATGCTTTCTTAGAAATCTCAGCCACGTTTAAAGCAATATCTATGGTAGGTGTTACTGCCGTAATCGCAACCAAATCTGGAGAAAATCTTTCCAATTCACGTTTAATATCATCAAAATCCATATCCACCGCGGGAGCATCGATTATTTTAACCT
This sequence comes from Methanobacterium sp., assembly GCA_003166335.1. Taxonomy (GTDB): domain Archaea; phylum Methanobacteriota; class Methanobacteria; order Methanobacteriales; family Methanobacteriaceae; genus Methanobacterium_A. The sequence goes on from PMWA01000061.1 coordinate 13,990, forward strand.
CAACACCACCCGTCTCCAAAACCGCCGCTATATAAGCTAAACCCAATGGTGGAGCAACCAATCCTATAAATTTATATTTTGATGAATTATAAGGGGGATTTATCAATAAAACCTTCATAATGGATCACCTGAAAAAATGATACAACATTTTTTTTTTATAATCTTTAAAATCAAATATTACTTTTTTTTAAATCTTTTTTTATATACTAAACAACGTGTGGATAGAATATAAACTTTAATCTATCTTACTATTTATCACTTCAAATGTTTTTAATTTATGGGAATACATTGAAAAATATAAACTATAAAAAAAAATTTCTCCGACATTCCAAAAATTCATAATCATAAAACAACAAAAAATTTTCATGTAAAATTAATTAAAAATTTCAGCCTAAAGGTTTAGGAGGAGGATGATAAATTGAAAAAAATGCGAACCATTGCACTGGAAGAAACCTATGCCACCCCTGCATTCATGGAAAACATCGAAAATAGCTTCAAAGCTCAAGCAGAAGCTGATAAAAAGCCCCATACCGCCCCTGAAGGTTTAGCTCAGATAGCAAGAAAACTGATCAATGTCGACGAAGGTAGGATTAAGGAGATGGATCAAGCTGGTATAGATTTGCAAGTACTGTCATTATTCTCCCCCGGAGTGGAGCAACTAGACGCGCCCGTAGCAGTGGACATAGCAACAGAAACAAATAATTATATCGCCAATGCAATACAGCATCATCCCACTCGTTTCGCTGGATTCACTACTTTACCCACTGCAGTTCCAGAAACCGCTGCTGACGAATTAGAACGAATGGTTAAAGAATATGATTTCAAGGGTGGAATAATTAATGGTCACACTAAAGGTCGCTACTTGGATGATGAATTCTTTTGGCCCATTTTAGAGCGTGCCGAAAAATTAAAAGTTCCAATCTACCTCCATCCCACACTACCCCCGCAACCTGTAATCGAAGCCTCATACACGGGAAACTTCTCATCCGATGTGACGACACTGTTAGCACGTAATGCTTGGGGTTGGCATATTGAAACCGCGACACATATCCTTCGAATCATCCTAAGCGGAGCATTCGACCAATACCCTAACCTACAATTAATAATTGGACACATGGGTGAAGGACTTCCATTCATGCTACAAAGAATCGATGATTCTTTACCAAAAGAAACAATTAAACTAGAAAAATCAGTAGGTGAATATCTACGCGAGAATATTAACTACACATTCAGCGGATTAAACTATACCCAAACATTCCTCAACTTATTCCTGGAAGTAGGAGCCAGCCGAATCATGTTCTCAACCGACTACCCCTTCATCCCAATGAAAGAAACTCACACATTCCTAGATAAACTACCAGTTAGCACCGCCGACAAAGAAAAAATAGCACACGGAAATGCAGAACGCCTCCTACGTCTATAAAAAAATCAAATTATTTAAATTAAAAAAAAAAGTTATCATTAAGAATTACACTTATTATACGGTGAAGAGTTATCCCGACATCCAAAATCATATGCTAAAAATAGTCCATTTATAAAAAAAATTTAATGAGAGAATTCAATCATTTTCATTCGCGTTAATCATTTCAGCAGGCTCCCATCTCTCCCTATTACCCCGATTGGAATCTGATAATATTTTTGAAGGTTTCTTCTTTGCTTTCTTCAATGGATGTCCACAGAGTAAACAGTTGAATTCAAGAAGCTTATTATTTATGGGATTAATTTTTCCATAATCATAAATTGCAGTTGCTGATTTCTTATTTTTTGATTCAACTTTCATCTGAAATTCACATTTTTCACAGACTAAAGTTTCACTTACCATGAAAATTACTATAGTTTTCATCATGGAAAACATTATCTATTAAAAAATAAACTCCAACTAATAAAGGCTAAAAATTAAAAATAATTTCTAATAAAACCTATTTTTATAATCAAAACATGTAAAATCATTCAAAACAAGTTTATTATGCTGAATAATTAATTTCATTTAATAAATTTTTTTACAAAATAATCAAACATCTCACCATAATTTCCTTCATCTACATCCTTACTTAAAAGTCTCATCTGCCCTAAAAAATACATTCCCTGATCATCCAAATATTCACGAATTTGACTAGTGGCTTTTTGAGATCTACTACCACCGGAAGTGACAAAAACACCGAATCGTTTACCCCGCAAATTTTTAAGTTCCGATAAATATTGATTAATTGCTGCAGGCACCTTACCTCCCCAAACCGGACAACAAACCACAAGACTATCAAAACCCATCAAATCAGTTATACACGGTTTTATAGGCACATGTTTCTCTCTAAAAGCATCCCACAACTTAAAAAAATACCATCTATCATTCTCAGTTTTAATATCAGTTAAATCTGCATCAATTTCTTTTTTAAGAGCCTCGGCAACTTTAAGAGTATGGCCGGAATATGAATAACAAGCAATCAAAGTCTTCATAATATCTTTTCTTTTAAACTATTTGCAAAACTTTCTGCATTTTTAAAGTCTTCTTCATCCGGTTTTCCTTTATTTAAACCACCAATAAGTTTAAAAGGACCCATAGTATCAAATGCTTTACAAGCGAATTCCCCAATGATTTCAAAACCTTTATTAGATAATTCTTCCTTTAACCAAGTATTAAATTCAGTTTTACCTCTACCACTTGTAGTAAATACAAAAGCCTTCTTACCTTCAACATTATCCAACTCTTCAATAAACTTCATCAACTCTTTATGAGGTTTACTATAATATATTCCAGAACCAAAACCAATTAAATCATATTCCTTAATAATATCCCGACTAACATCATCTAAGTCCAACAAATCCGCTTCCAAAGAACCAGCAATTACCTCAGCTATCCGCTTAGTGTTTCCATGATGTACAGACTTATATATTATCCCAATTTTCATTTTCTAAACTCCTTTTTTTAATTTTTTCGAATGGTTACCTAAAAATTTACTATTTTTCGAATTTATAGTATCAAATAAATTTAAATATTCATTTTAAATGCAGCTTTAAAAGCTCGTTCACTTCATTTACCATATTCTCATTAACTTTCGCCACTAAATACTTACCTTTCCTTTCAGTAAATATTAATTCAGCGTTAGCTAATTCTTTAAGGTGATGTGAAACCGTAGGAGCTCCAATATTCAATGATTTAACAATATCACTTATTAAACATTCACAATTTGTTTCATAACTGGCATCATGCTTTCTAACGATTTGTAAGTATAATTCTAACCTGTTAGAGTTCGAAAGGGCCTTAAAAACCTTAACCATCTTCTTTTTATCCATTATATAATAACACCAATCAAACTTTTACAATTCGATAACTATCGAAATGTGATATAAATATTAATTAAAATTTTATATAAAACTTTGCATTTAGGACGTCAAGAAGTTTTTTTTTAGGAGTTTACATTCTTGAATTTTGGTGTAATATGGTGTAATTTGCATATAATTTTGAAAAAGTTACTTAAATATAAAATTTTTAAACAAAAAGATAGGGAGGGGTTACAATCGATAAAAAAAAATAATTTTTTTATCACGTCCATTTAATTTTACCGCCTCAAAATTAATAACCCTCCCTAAACTCTCATTTTTTTAAAAGGTATTTCTTAAATTTTAGGATGTGAAAAAAATATGGTAATTGAATGGAGACCGTTGATAATTGGTATATTATTTGCTCTAGCTATATACGTCGTATCTATCCTGTCAAGCCAAAGTGCTATAGCACTTCTCAGTTTGTTATTGGGAGGAGTAGTATTGGGCGTTATGATTGGAGGAAAAATTAAAGATGCATTAATTAATGGATTAATTTTTGGAGTAATAACCGGTGTGATCATTTTCGTAGTAACTCTAATTGAAATAGTCACATCAACATTAGGCTCAGCATTATTAGGCGCATATACTGAGGAACTTTTACTACTACTAGTTATAGAAATAATTCTAGGAATAGTTGGTAGTATATTGGGAATTTATTTGAGGTCAGAAGCGCTTAAAAACAGTTCATAGTCAAAATAATTTTCAAAT
>PMWA01000117.1 GCA_003166335.1 Methanobacterium sp.
AAATAACTCATCTACCTTTAAATTGGAATCCTTCTCTTATTATAGGGTACACTGATAGAGAAAGTAACACTCGTGAATTAGTTGAGTCAGTTCGAATTAAAAAAGAGAGTTATCCTTCTGTAATTAACCCTATAATGGATTCAATTGAACAAATTACGGATAATGCACGAGAAGCCATTGTTTGTGAAAATGCTGAAATTCTGGGAGAACTTATGAATATTAATCACGGGCTCTTGGATGCATTGGGAGTTAACACTCCAGAATTATCCCGGATGGTTTATATAGCTAGAAAAGCAGGAGCAATTGGCTCTAAAATCACTGGTGCTGGAGGAGGGGGTAGCATCATAGCTTATTCTCCAAATAAAATAGATGAAGTCCTAGGAGAGCTTCAGCGGGTGGAAAATGCTTTTATCATTAAATTATCAAGTTTAGGTGTTCAACAGGAAGTGGGAAGAACTTGGAAAAGGAGGATATAAATTTTTGATAATCTTAAAACTTGGCGGAAGCATTATAACTAAAAAAGATTATGCAACTCCTACTTTGGATAATAAGAATTTAGCTAGAATCGCTCATGAAATATCAGAATCCTCCTATGGAAAACTTATAATAGTGCATGGTGCTGGATCTTTTGGACATCCCTTCGCCAGTAAGTACGGTATTGGTGATGAGATTAAAGATGACCAGGATTTATGGAATAAGATGTTGGGATTTTCCATTACTCAGCACGGTGTTAAGGAATTAAATGGTTTGGTTTGTGAATATTTAAGAATACATGGCGTTTTATCAGTCTCGATACAGCCTTCATCGTTTATGTTAACTAAAAATAAAAGATTATATTCTGCTAGTTTGGATTTAATTCGTAAGTATCTAGATTTAGGTTTTGTCCCTGTGATCTATGGGGATGTAGTACTTGATCTTGATGAATCTATTAAAATAGCAGTATTATCTGGAGATCAAATCGTTAAATATCTAGCCGAAAATTTAAGGCCAGAAAGAGTTATCATGGCTTCTGATGTAGATGGAATATATAATAAAAATCCGAAAATAAATCCCGATGCAGAGTTATTAAAAGTTGTAACCTCTAATGAACAGATAGAACTAATTAAAAATAATCAAACAGTAGATGTGACTGGAGGAATGTCGGGAAAACTCACTGAACTCCTGGAACTTGCAAATCTAGGAGTAGAATCTGAGATTATTAATGCAAATAAGTTTAATATTATAAAAAATGCCTTAAATGGTGAAAAAGTAACTGGAACTTTAATTAAAAAAAATATTTAGAAGGTAATAAAAAATGATTTCAGATAGAAAATTAGAGCACCTGTGGCTATGTAAACACTGTGATGTGGAGCATAAGCATAAAAAAACAGGATTTGAAGAAATAGAATTAATTCATAAAGCTCTTCCTCAAATTAACAAAGAAGAAATTAATATAACCACCGAGTTCTTCGGTAAAACATTGGAAGCACCTATAATTATCACGGGAATGACTGGAGGGCATCCAGCCAGCTTGGCTATAAACAGAGAATTAGCTCGGGCAGCGGAACAGCTTAAAATAGGATTGGGCATGGGAAGTCAGCGTGCTGCTGTGGAAAATCCTGAATTAAGATCAACCTACACTGTGATGAGGGATGAAGCACCATCTACTTTCTTAATTGGTAATATTGGAGCTCCTCAGATTGAATATGCAGAGGAAGCAGCTGGTATGATGAATTTAGATGCTTTGGCTGTTCATATTAACCCTTTACAAGAAGCCATACAACCAGAGGGAGATGTCGACGCTTCAAACTATCTTCAAGATGTTCAAGAAGCTTCAAAAAAATTGGATATACCTATAATAGTTAAAGAAACTGGGGCTGGTATTAAAAAGGAGGATGCTATGGCATTAACAAATGCTGGTGCTGCGGCTATAGATGTGGCTGGTGCTGGTGGAACCAGTTGGGCTGCTGTTGAAACGTATCGTTCGAAAGATCCTTACTTGGGGAATCTCTTCCGAGATTGGGGAATACCAACTGCAGTAAGTACTGTAGAGGTGCTTAAATCAGTAAATGTACCCATTATATCATCAGGGGGAATTAGAAGCGGATTGGATGCTGCTAAAGCATTAGCTTTAGGTGCTGAAGCAGTGGGATTAGCATTACCAGTTCTAAAAGAAGCTTACATGGGATATGAAGCAGTTAAAATTAAGATCATGAAATTTATAGAGGAACTGAAAGTAGCCATGTACTTGGTGGGAGCTTCAGATATATCTGATCTCAGAAAATCAGATTTATTAATAATGGGGAAAACCAGGGAATGGCTTAACTTAAGGGGAATTAATACTGAAGAATATGCTAGGAGATCACAGCTATGACCGTTGAAGTAATAGCCATTGGTGGATATGAAGAAGTAGGGAAAAACATGTCCGCAGTTAAGGTTGGTGAAGATGTAGTGATATTTGATATGGGAATTCACTTGGACCGGGTGCATATCCACGAAGATACCGACATGGCGCGGATGCATAGTTTAGACTTAATTGAGAGAGGAATAATACCTGATGATACCTTGATGAAGGATGTGGATGGTAAAGTAAGAGCCATAGTATTTACACATGGACATCTAGATCATATTGGGGCGGTTGGTAAATTAGCCCATCGGTATGAGGCTCCTATAATTGGAACACCCTATACTATGGGTTTAATTGAACGCACTATCAAATCAGAGAGGAAATTTAAAGTCACTAATCCCCAGCAGGTTTTAAATCCGGGAGAGAAGATTCAGATATCTCCAGATATAACCTTAGAATTTGTTAGAACAACCCATAGTATACCCCATACTGTGAATGCAGCTATACACACTTCTGAAGGTATTATAGTATATGCTAACGATTTTAAATTTGATAATCATCAGATGATATCTGATCCACCGGATTATCATCGTTTAAGGGAGCTTGGAAAGAAAGGAGTTCTGGCGCTTATCGTAGAAACCACTAGAATGACTGAGGAGAAGCAAGTTAAAACTTATTCTGAGAAGGTGGCCCGAATCGCTTTACAGGATGTCATGGAGCAAGCTTTGACCGAGAAGGAAGGTATGCTTATCACCACATTCTCATCCCATATAGAACGTATACAAGCCATCTGTAATATAGCAAAGAAGAGTGATAGACAAATATTATTATTAGGTAGATCTATGGAGAGATTCGGTAGTATAGCGGAATCTATGGGTCTTTTAAATTTACCACCCACCGCTAGTCTTTATGGGAGTCCTAAAGCGGTTAATCGCGCTTTGGCCAGGGCTGAAGAGAAAAGAGAGGATTATTTATTAGTTACAACAGGACATCAGGGTGAACCTGATGCATTACTTCCACGTATTGCTAATGGAAAAACTAACTTTAAAGTGAGAAGAGGCGATAATGTAGTTATATCAGCACCTATAATACCAGCTCCAATGAATGTCGCTAATCGTAATATTATGGAAAGAAGACTTAAAACCAGTGGCGCCAGAATATTTCCCAATTTGCATGTTTCTGGTCACGCTGGACGAGAGGATCATCGGGATTACATTAGAATGCTCGATCCCATGCATATTATACCTGCTCATGGAGATTTGGAAATGCTAGCAGCCTATACAGAAATGGCTGAGGAGGAAGGATTCAAGATGGGTAACAATATTCATATACTGCGTAATGGACAGGCACAAGTTTTCAATGGAGGGATATAGTAATATGGACGTTTTAGAATTACTGAAGAAGTATTCAACTGAGGTTGACCGAGAAATAGGGAAGGCTCTTGATACGGTTGACCCTGAAGAACTTCATGATGCATCAAAACATCTCATAAAAGCTGGTGGAAAAAAGATCAGACCATCTTTAGTACTTTTAAGTAGTGAAGCGGTGGGTGGTAGCGTAGAAGGAGCTTTAAAAACTGCTGCGGCTGTTGAATTGATACATACTTTTTCATTGATTCATGATGATATCATGGATCAAGATGAGATGAGAAGAGGATTGCCATCAGTACATACTATTTGGGGAGAGCCAATGGCTATCTTAGCAGGGGATATAATCTTCTCCCTAGCTTTTGAATTGGTGACGCAAACCCATAACGAAGATATACCATCAAAAAGAGTTGTTGAAGCTTTGAAAACTGTGGTGGATGCATGTATAAAAATTTGTGAAGGCCAAGCTTTTGACATGTCATTTGAAGGAAAATTCGATGTCCAAGAAAAAGAATATATGAATATGATCTACAAGAAAACCGCTGCCTTAATAGCTGCCGCTACCAAAGCAGGTGCGATACTGGGTGGAGGTTCAGAGGAACAAGTCAAAGCTCTTGCGGAATATGGAAGACTCATAGGAATGGCTTTCCAGATACAAGATGACTATTTAGATGTTGTTAGTGAAGAGACAGCCATAGGCAAACCCGTAGGTAGTGATATCGTGAAAGGTAAAATGACTCTGATGGTAGTCCATGCTTTATCCAAAGCTTCAGCAGAAGATGAAGAAGTATTAATATCCATACTAAATGAAAATGATGAAAAAAATGTGGAGAAAGCTATTAAAATCTTCGAAAAATATGGTTCCATTAATTACACTCATGATATTGCCCTGAAAAATGTGCAGAAAGCCAAAAAACTCTTAATAGCAGTTGAAGATTCGCCTTCCAAGCAAGGCTTGAGTCTACTTGCAGATTTCGTACTGCAACGTAGCCACTGAAAAAGGATATACATTTTAATAGTTTAAATTTTTTACATACATACTTAACAAAATAATGATTAAGGACTTTATAAAATAAATAATTTAATAGTGATTTATAATGGAAGATCATCTTAAAGAACTCATATATAAATATACACTTTTGAATGCTGTAAAACATAATGGGCATGCCCAAAGTGGTGCGGTAGTGGGTGTAATTATGGCTTCTCACCCTGAATTTAGAAGTGAAGCTCAAAAAGTTATGAAACTCACTGCAGAAATCATAGAGGCGGTTAATTCACTGACTTTAACGAAGCAACATCTTGAAATGGAAAATAAGGGTATTTTTGAAACAGTAAAAGAAAGAAAAACCGAGGAGAAAGGATTAGTTGATCTTCCAAACGTAGAAGGAGAAGTAGTATTAAGATTCGCCCCTAACCCTAGCGGACCTCTACACATTGGTCATGCACGAGCTGCTATTTTAAATCAAGAATATGTAAAACGTTACAGTGGAAAACTAATACTCAGATTAGAGGATACTGATCCACGTAGAATAGATCCTAAAGCTTATCAGATGATAGAAGAAGACTTAACATGGTTAGGAGTTAAATGGGATGAGAAAATAATTCAAAGCGACCGCATCACCCTTTATCATCAATACGCTGAAAAACTAATAGAATTAGGCCAAGCTTATATGTGCACCTGCCCCGGTGATGAATTCAAAAAATTGAAGGATCAATCTCAAGCATGCTCTTGCCGAGATTTATCAATTGATGATAATTTAAAACTCTGGAAAGAAATGCCATTTATGAGTGAAGGTGAAGCAGTTCTGCGAGTTAAAACTGATATTCAACATAAGAATCCTGCTATTAGAGATTGGGTGGCTATGAGAATAGTGGATTTTGAACATCCTCGCATTGGTACTTTATTTAACGTCTACCCTATGATGAACTTCGCCGTGACTGTTGATGATCATCTTTTGGGCATCACTCATGTATTACGGGGGAAGGATCATCTCGCAAATAGTGAAAAACAGGAATACCTCTACCATCATTTTGGATGGACTGTACCAGAATTTATTCATTATGGTAGGCTTAAAATGGAGGACGTTGCATTAAGCACGTCCCAAGCTCGTAAAGGTATAAATGATGGTCTTTATACGGGATGGGATGATCCACGCTTAGGTACATTAAGAGCCATTTCTAAACGAGGAATAAAAAAGGAAGCCCTAAAAGAGTTAATGTTGGAAATAGGGGTTAAAATAGCCGATACAACAATTAGCTGGAAGAAGATTTATGGTTTAAACCGTAATTTACTTGAAGATGAGGCTAACCGCTACTTTGCAGTGTTCCACCCCGAGAAGGTCATTATAGAAAACTTACCTGAATCAGATAAAGGTGTTATTAAACGACTTAAACATCCTGATTTCCCAGATCGAGGATATAGAATGTTACCGTTTGACGGAATAGTTTATTTAGACCAGACTGATCTGGAAAGAAATGAAAGCAAAGTTTTAAGGTTAATGGATGCTGTTAACATTGTATTTAAAGATGGAAAAACTATATTTCACAGTTCTTCATTAGAGGAAGCTCGAAGATCTAATGCTCAAATTGTGCAATGGGTGCCAGTTACCTCATCACCAGATGTAGAATTAGTAATGCATGATAACACAATTCTTAAGGGATTAGCTGAACCTTCAATTGAAGAACTTAATCCTAACGATGTGGTGCAACTAGAACGGGTTGGATTCGCTAGATTGGATGAGATACAACCTAAAATAAGATTTTACTTCGCTCATAAATAATATTTTTTTTATTCTAGTTATTTTAATCTTTTCTTTTTTTTAGTTTTTGCTTCAAATTCTCTGATCTCACCCATTTTAGGTTTCAAATCTTTTTTAGCTTCTTTTTTAATCATTTTATTTAATCTTTTCCTTTTTTCCTTTTTTGTTTCATCTTTCCCATTTTCATCTGACATTTTATTTATCACCTATTTTTTCAACGAATTTATATTTATGAAAAATTGATTTGGTATATTTTTTTGAAATGAATTTTCTGCACTCCTAAAAATAAATTTATCATCATTTTTTGGTTGCCCTCATATAATTTTATTAATTCTTTATTAATGATAATATTAGATTTTTTTTGCAATTCCTTAAGTAGATAAATTTACATAAGTAAACTTTAGTAGATATTCAACTCTTTAGAGGTATTATTTTTTGGATGCTAGTGAAAGGGAAAAAAGAGGCAGAAATGCTATTATTGTCGGTATTTCTGGAAATGCTGTTCTTGCTATTTTTAATTTCATTGTAGGCACTCTATCCGGGAGTACAGCTCTTATAGCAGAATCTGCGCATACTTTTGCTGATATTTTAGACTCTTCAATAGCATTTGTTGGTTTTAAAATAGGACTTAAACCTCCTGATACAGAGCATCCTTATGGTTATGGACGAGCAGAATCTCTGACAGGATTAATAAGCGTAATTTTCCTGATATTCATTGCTTATGAACTATTATTAGATCTATATAGTAAGCTATTATTAGGAGGAGCTTTGACTCCACCAAATTTGACTGCAGCATTAATGGCTTTGATAGGTATCGTTGTAAATTATACTATGACTACTTATATGGCTAGAGTTGGCAGCGAGATTAACAGTCCAGCAATAACTTCGGATGCTAAACACCAAAGAGTTGATATATTCACTTGTATTGCCATATTCGTGGCTGTTATCGGTTCACATCTTGGTTTACCTATTTTAGATCCTTTAGTCGCATTATTCATTGTTGCCTTGGTCTTAAGGACAGCTTTTGAAGTAGCCAGAGATAACATAAATAATATTATAGGAAAAATACCTTCAGAACACCTTTTACAAAATATTGAAGCAGCAGCCTTATCAGTTGAGGGAGTTTCAGGAACTCATTCCATTAAAATAAATTATCTGGGACCTTACGCAACTGTAGACATTCATATTGAAGTTGAGCCTAATTTAAGCATCATTGAAGCACATAAGATATCTATACAAGTTGAAAAGAGAATCATAAGCCAGGTTGAGCTTGTAACTATTGTGAATGTTCATGTATGTATCACAGGAGAAAAAGGTGTTTGTTTTGATTAATAGATTTATATTTAAATCATCAAAATCCATCTTCTTTGCAAAGTTAAATTATAAAAAAAGAATTTACTCACGAGTAAATAATAAACGAATTTTTATTTGGGTTTAAAAAAAATAATTTCCCAAGATCGAGAAAAGTTATGTATCCAAATCGTGTGAAATTTGAAAGTTTCCCATGATCCGGGGAGATTGGCGTTATCAAAATTTAGATAAACTCACATTTTTTTAATTCAAAGTTCAAATATATAAAATTGAATTGTTCAATGCAATGATTAAGAGATGATTTATTTATGGAAAACAATGAAATATATTTAAATAAAGTGTATAATCAACTTAAAAATGAATATAAAGGTATCAAAGAGATCTTTATGGAAGATGAAGTTATCCTGATTTATGCAGAAGATGAGATTCTCTGGAAAATATTTGGGGATAAAATTGATGTCTATAGAAGCATTGAATTTGAAGCAGAGACTAATGAATCACACTTCATTAGAATCTTACCATAAAACTATTGAATCCATAAGCTAGGATAATTTATTTTATATCAGATGCATGAGTTATTAAAAGCCCGTTATCTTAATCTCTACTTTTCAAGGAGTATCCAATCCCTCCATTCACAACACCTACCATTATACTCATTTCCTGTAAAAAGCATACTTTGGTTTGGTATAAAAATACAGAGTAAGATGTAAACCTAATTTGAAACTGCTATAGATAGGTGGTTATACAATAGGTCGTTATAAACACTGTCAGTTATTTATCATGGTTCTGTCCTATTTTGTTAGAGAATAATAAATAATTTAACCACTGTTGGCTTTCTAAGATAATTGAAAAGTCTAAAAATCGATTTATACTCCTTCTCCTTTAAATGAATTGAATTCATTTTAATCATAACAATTTTCATCCTTTTCGTCTTCATCTAGGGGACAGACATGCACTGTCACTGTATTTATAATATCGATTTTTTTGATGATGGTTTTCTCAACATTATGCGCTATTTTATGAGCTTCTTTAAGTGGTAAATCACTTTTTACTTTAACATGAAACTCAGCTGATGCATAAGGACCTATATTGTTTACTTTAATGTCATGAGCATCATATACACCATCAACAGATACTGCTACAGATTTTATATCATTTATAAGTTTTTTAGATGGCACTTTACCCATTAAATTATCTATATTCTCCCGGGCCACATCGAAAGCAGTTTTAATTACAAGGCATCCTATTACTACTGCTAAAATTGGATCCAGAATGGGATAACCTAATTGAGAACCTACAATACCAAAGAAAATTGCAACAGATGTAAATACATCCATCTTCTTCTGATTACCAGTAGCCATTAATATTTGACTATTAATTTCTTTTCCCGTTTTGAAAAGGTATTTCATTACAAAATAATTCATAAAAAATGCTACAATTGCCATTCCAGCTGCAATCCAGCTGGGAGCTGCTAATGAACCAATCATTAGAAATTTAGCATAAGCTTCTTGAAATATTTGGTAGGCAATAAAGAAAAGAATTATGGAAATAAGTAACCCAACAAGCGGCTCGATACGGCCATGACCATAAGGATGTTCTGCATCTGCCGGTTTCAGACCAATACGAAATGCCCATAGCCCTATTAAATTCGATAAGAGATCGCCTGCATTATCCGCAGCTTGAGCTACCAAAGCAGTAGATCCACTTATTATTCCCACTACAAAATTTAAAATTGTAAGAATAACATTAACTAATATAGCAAATTTATTTGCCCTATTCCCTATTTCTTCTCTATCCATTATTTTTTTCTTCCCAACATTGGTAAGATTAATCTTTCAGGTTCTACCTGTATCTATTTTCTATTTCTGAATCCATATTAACTCATTTATCTAAAAAATATTTTTAAAGATTTATATAATACTTTGAATAAAGCAAATTAAACTCTTCATCTCATTAATCTTATGTAGGAAGGAATGAAGTTAGTACCAAGGCAATGCTCAAACCTATCAAAATCGCAATTGTTATCCCGGCTATATAATTGAATAACTTTGAGTTTACATGTTCTCCCATTATCTTTTTATCATTAATGAGTAGAAGCATAAATATTAGTATAAATGGAAGTAATAAACCATTTGCAACCTGAGAAAAGAATAGTATTGAAAGTAATGGTGCATTTGGAAACATTATGATGATAACTGCCATTAATATAAGTCCAAGATATAACCCATGAAATACGGGTGCTTCTCTAAATCCTTTGTTAACTCCAGCTTCAAAGCCTAGCATTTCACAGACGAAATATGAGGTAGCTAATGGTAAGATGCTTGCTGCAAATAATGAAGCATTTAAAAATCCGAATGCAAACAATATACTTGCATAATTCCCAGCGAGAGGAATAAGCGCTTTTGAAACATCTGCAACATTATTTACGGGAATACCATGTGCAAATATGGTTGCGGCACAGGCTATCACTATAAAAAAGGCTATAAAATTTACAGCCATAGCTCCAAATACGGCATCTATTTTAGAATATTTAAGATTTTTTAAACTCACTCCTTTCTCTACAACCGACGCTTGAATGTAAAACATTTGCCATGGAGCAATTGTAGTTCCAATCACCCCTATAACCATGGTAATATAAGCAGTACTTAAACTTAACTGTGGAAATATAATGTTTTTTGCTGCAAGCGTCCAGTTGGGCTGTGCAAGATATCCAGCCACAATATAGGATATATAAAGTGCTGATGCCAATAAAAATACTTTTTCAACGCTTTTATAGTTACCTTTAACTACAAGAAGCCAGACAAATAACGCAGCAACAGGTAAAGCAACGAACCGGGGAACATTAAATATTCCACTACTTACAGCTATACCAGAAAATTCAGCGAGTACATTTCCGAAGTTAGTGAGAAGAAGAGCGAACATCAGTATAACGGTGATTTTAATTCCTACTCTTTCACGGATAAGATCTGCAAGCCCTCGTCCAGATACAATGCCTAATCTAACACCCATCTCTTGAATAACAGCTAAAGCTACGAACATGGGGATAAATAGCCACATCAAGCTGTAACCAAACTGTGAACCTGCTAATGAATAAGTAGTGATACCACCAGCATCATTATCCACATTAGCAGTGATTATTCCAGGTCCCATTACGCCTAAAAAAATGATTAAACTTAGGATAAGGGGTGTTTGGAAGATTCTGCGGAAGACTCTAAGATCCATAAAAAACTCACCTTTTATCTTCCAAACATTCTTGGAACTCTTTTCTTCCAGGCAACAGGTAAAACAATATCTATAGCATCATCTACAGTAATAATGCCTCTTAATTTCTGTTCATCCTCAACAACGGGTAAGGCCAGTAAATTGTATTTAGCAATTTTCTGGGCAACCTCTTCCTGATCTTCGAGGATATCAGCTTTAATTATATGGGTGTGCATGAAATCAGTAATCTTCTTATCAGGATCAGCTAGTAAAATATCTCTTAGAGAAGTCACTCCCACCAAATCACCATTCTTGGAAGTAATATAAACATAATAGATGGTTTCAACATCTTTAGCTATTTCACGAAGAGATCTCATTACTTCTCTAACTGTTAAATCCTGATCCACATAAGCGTATTCTGTGGTCATGATTCCCCCAGCAGTGTTTTCAGGATACTCTAATAATTTCCTTAAATCCTTAGATTCTTCTGGCTCCATCAAATCCAGGAGTTCCTCAGCTTTTTCTTCGGATAAATCACCAAGTACGTCTGCAGCGTCATCAGGATCCATTTCATCTAATAATTCAGCAGCACGTTGACTGTCCATACCTTCTAAGAGAGAAACCTGCCTCTCAGGGGAGACCTCTTCTAAAGTATCGGCTGCAGCCTCATCATCAAGAGAATTCAAAATATTTAAAGATTCATTAAGACTTAGCTGATCCACGATCTCTGCAATATCTGCAGGATGGAGTTTTTTTATTTTCTGTTCAGGTACTTTCAATTTCAACTTAGAATAATCAGGATTTAAGGTATCAATATCTTCCCAGGCGATGATATTTTCATTAGATTTTACACCGAATGGTTTAGCGATACTTTCAACTCCTAACCTCTTTAAAATACCGTAAAAACCAATATCGACACCTATAACATGATAATAACCATGACTTGGGGATAACTTAATATCATTCACTCTTCTTATCTTCTTATCCTCAATATCAACAACTTGCCGATCAAGAACATCTTCTGAAAGTCTTATATCTAATTTTTTAATCTTATATTCGGGTAGATCTTTGAGCATATTTTTAAGCTTAATTTCATTCCCTAATTGATTAATGTAATTGTATGGAATGCTAATTATTTTTTTATCAGAGTTAACCACAGTTACAGCCTTTATAATTGGATATGAAACTTCAGATGATACTAAAACATCCTTAAGTTTTCCTATTCGTTTTCCTGTGGGATCTATTACTGGTTTTTTGATTAATTCACTTAGATACAAAGCTTTCACCTCACTATATTATTTTGTGGAGCTTTTTTTTGGTTCACTATATGTTGTTAGGCATCACTCCCTCTTTGACGCGTTCCATTACAATCATCTCCATTAAATCTTCAACTCCATCCACAGAACGTATTTTACTGTTAACAATGTTATTAAGCTCTTCTAAGCTAAGTGCCCATACTTTAATTAATATATCATATTCTCCTGAAATGCTATACACTTCAGAGACTTCTTCAAGCTTAGCTAACTTTGATTCTACACTTCGATGTTTTTCTGACTCGGTTTGAATTATAATAATCGCTGTAACTTTTAAACCAAATTTATCAAGATCTAATATTAAAGTGTATTGTTTAATCAAGTTTTTATCAAGTTTTTTGAGACGATTGGAAATGGTTGCATCGGGTACATCAATCTCTTTAGACATTTGAGATAGGGTGATCCTAGCGTTTTTGACCAAAGAATGAATAATTCGCGAGTCTATATCGTCTAATTCATCATCCATTAATTTTCACCACTAATTTGTTTACATCATTAGTATATTCGCATTTTATATATTAAATTTTAGGAAGATTACTTAAAATTCTACTGAACTATTGGTAAAAAAAAGTTATTAAAAAAAATAGGATGGCATACCCTAAAAAATTAGTAATAAATTGCATAAAAGTTGAGAAATATAATAATACTTAATATAAAACGCATTATATAAAGTTGATTGTTTTATTTCTGATTAGTTAAAAAATAAGGATAAACATTATTAATGAGTTTTCGGATGATGAAAAAAAGAAATTTTAGTTAATACTGATAAATTAGGAGAAATATATATTTTATTATTATGTACAAATTAGGTATGATCGGATTAGTACTTATTGCTGTAATTGCACTTATAGTGGGTTTATACGCTAACAATAAAGCCTACTAACTAAATCAGGATATTATAAACAGATTGCTTTATTTTCCGAAATAAGACTAATTTTTTTTAACTTTTCAATATAATATTTTTCTAATAATTATCGGAACAAAATAGTTTAAAAAATTTTTATATTTACTTTTTTTTTAAAAATAATTTAATATGAATCATTTCTTTATATAAAAATAAATAACACATTAAATAGAAATATAAATATAAAACATTATGTGTATTCTTAAGACTTAAAATTAGATAATTGCAGGTTTTTGAAATAAGGGGGGAATATTGAATTGGAAAAAATTGAACTTAAATATGACAGGATAGAGAGAATAGGTGATGATTACTATTTAGTGTATAGATCAGACTTCTTTGATCAGACAACATTAATCTCCTTAAATACATTATAAGTGGACTCAAAGCTAAAAAGAAGAATTCATTCTATGACACGGATTTAGAATATAATCCTTTATTAAAGGTACAGTTTAATTACCAAAAAAATAAAGATGAAGAATCAATCGAGAAAGTAAGACTTGAAACTGAAGCCTTAATTAATCATATAATAACAGATAGAAAATAAAAAAAATTAGTTTAAATTTTTTTTATATATTTAGTATAATAGAGTAAATATTCCTGAAAATTGGATTAAGTTAAATAGGATAAGGACTTAAATAAAATTAAGGTTTTAGTTTAGTAAAAATTTTTTTCCTTGGAGGTGAAATGAATGTCAGAGGATAATATTGTATACATTGGAAATAAACCAGTAATGAACTATGTGTTAGCTGTCGTAACTCAGATGAATGGTGGACTATCAGAAGTACTGTTAAAAGCCAGAGGCAGAGCTATAAGCAGAGCAGTTGACGTAGCAGAGATTGTACGTAACAAGTTTATAAGTGATTTAGAACTTGGAAACATATACATCTCCACTGAGGAAGTGACAAATAGAGAAGGATCAAATAGCAATGTTTCAGCTATTGAAATACAGCTATTAAAATAGAAAAAATTAACACTTTAATATTTTTAATTTTTTTGAGAATTTAGTAGGATGAAAGATAATTTTAATTAGATTTATTTTAAAGAATTTATTTTTTTTTGGGATAGAACATTTCTGAAATCAAATTATTAAATTATTTTAAAATGTTACTCTGAAGGATGGATCTCTCCTAATATGGCTGATTTTATTATTTCACCGTGACATGGAAGCGGATCACACCAACAAACAAGTACTAACTCTCTTTTAACTTTATAAACCTGCTGTAATCTTCTGATTTCCTTCCATTGGACGCTGTCCTCGGGAAGTGATTCAAGATATTTTTTAAACTTTACCACTAACCTCAAATTTGATTTATAGTTTACAGGTCCAGTATACGGGTTTTTTAATGGTGAGGCGTTAAGTTTATGATAATGATTGTATCTTCCGATATACTCACCCGGACCTTTATAATCAGAATATTTCTTAATTTTAATCACAATAAATCACCTTAACCTTTTTTTAATTTTAAAAAAAAAATATTTTAATATAAAATAAAATTTATAAAGATGGATTTAAGTCCATGAAAACAAAAAATAGCTTATAAATATATCTATATTGTCTTCATCAAAAATTATATTACAATTTATATTTAGTATATCACTACTAGTTATTGTAGTATTCCTTCTTCACTAAAAAAAATATGAATCGATTTTTCAGAAAATCAAATTATTTTAATTTTAATTTTAAATGAAAAAAATGAAAAGATTTCATTCAGGAGAATATTAAATCTTATTTATAACCGTTTTTTATTATTATTTGCTTATTAATTGAAAAAATTGAACTTTTATTTTTTTTTAAGAAATACAACATTATAACTATGATAAAAACAATAACTAATAATAATACACTTTAATTTATTTGAAGATTCACATTAAATAGACTTAAAAATTCATATAAAAAAAATATAATTTTAATAATTTCAATGTTTAGACCATCATTTTTTCGTATATTCTTTTAAGCCATTAGAAATATGTTTTTTAGGTTTTTTGAGATGTAAATCAACTAATCTGAAATACAAAAAACATATATAATTTGGCACGATTTATAGTATTAGTTTAAATTCTTATTAGATATATCTTAATTAAATATTTTCTATTTAATTTTTAAGGTAGTTTTTAAATTTATTTCTTTATTAAAAAAAATGGAATTTATTCATAGATAATTTAAAAATATTTTATTGAGAGAATATTTGATGAATAAATGAGGAAAATGGAAGATTATATTATGAGTTTAGATGAACTAATGAATGAACGTAACTGTATATTAAAGAAATTAAAATCATATGAAGAACTTGAATTAGGATTAAAAAATATAAAAAAGTATAATAAGGTTAAAAGTTCCGATGTAAAACTAAAAGTATATAAAGAGAGTGATTATCCCGATCTTGAAGATATAACTGAATCCATGGTGGCTACGATGATAGAGCAACTAACTGATAATTTATCCAAAATATATGAACAGATAAATAATTATTAATTCAGGTTTTTATTGGTAATTTTGAATAATTTAAGATTAAATGGGGTAAAATTGGATAAAATAGGAGATGGATATTTTGAATTTAGAAAGATTAATGAATGAACGTAAAAATTTATTAAGAGAATTAAAAGCAAATGATGAACTTCAACTAGGATTAGAAAAGATAAAAAGATACAATTTTGAAACAAATGATGATTTAAAGGTGTATAATACAATTAATTATCCTGATCTTGAGGAAATAACCGAATCCAATGTGGCAGAAAGGATAGAACAATTAACTGATGATCTCCTAAAATTATCGGAAATGATTAATAAAGTTAAATTAGAAGCTACAAATAAAATATCAGCATAAAATCATTTTTATTATTATTTATTTTTCTAAATTTGATTAACTAGTGTAATATAGTGCAGTTGAATCTAATAATTGTATCTGTACTATTAAAGAGGGTAAGAGACAGGCAGGATAAATTAAAACTCTCATTCGCATTTTATTCATCTAAATACTGGATCTGAGGAAATGTCTGTTTTTTGAATAATTTTTTTTATATTCATTTTAAGCATTTTTCTTTTGAATCATTTTTATAGCTTCCTCAGCAGCCTTTCTGACGTAAATATTTTCATCATTAAGAACTTCCTTTAATGAATTTAATGCAATTGGATCTCCAATTTCTCCCAGGGTTTCTGCAGCTTTTTCACGTACAATAAAGTTATTATAGTTTAAAGCCATAATAAGGGGATTAATAGCTTTTTTACCAAATTTATTTAGTGATATTGCGGTCTTTAACCGTACTGAGGCATCTTCATCTTCAAGGCTTTCGATTAAAGGTGAAATTGCTCGATCATCACCTATTTCACCCAAAGCACATATAACTCTCCTCCTCACGTTAATGTTCTTATCATGTAAAACATTAATCAAAGGAATTACTGATGGTTCACCAAGTTTTTTTAGAGCTTCTTTAGCTCTCCATTGTACACTGGAATTTTTATCTCTTAATGCATTTATTAATGGTTCAACAGCCTTCTTATCTCCAATTTCACCTAGAACTTCTGCAGCTCTATGCCTTATTTCAGGATTATCGTCATTTAAGTATTCAATAAGTATTTCAACAGCTTCATCTTTTCCAATTCTATTAAGAATCTCCTCTAATATATGTTGAGGACTTTTCTTTTTATTATCTTTAGGTATTTTTATTTCTGCTGCATTATTTTTTTGTTTATTAAGAATTTCAGCAGCACGGGCTCTTACATCTTCATCTGGATCGTTTAAAATTCGATTCAAATACTTTATTGAATCTCCGTCTCCCCACTTTCCAATAAGTTCTACTGCTTTATCTCGCACGTGACAATCTTCATCATCCAAAGCATTAATAAATGGTTCAATGGAACATTCATCTATCTTTCCTAATGCATTCAAAGAATATCGTCTAATAATCCATTTGCTACTGTTTAGGGCTTCTATAAGTGGTTTAACGGCTCTTGAATCTCCAATTTCTCCTAAAGCGGTTATTCCATATAAATTAATTTCTGTATTATCATCATTTATTGCAGCAATTAATGGTTCTACGGATTCAGTATTAGATATTTTTCCCATGCTTCTACAGCTCTTAATTTGATATCATAATTTTCATCTTCCAATGCAAGTTTAAGATATTCCAAAGATTCTCTACCACCAATTTCTCCTAGTGAGAATATCATCATATCTCTAAGTTCATCATTTGCATCGTTAAAATTTGAAATCAGAGGTAAAACTGCTCTTTTATCTCCAATTTCTCCTAATGCAATTATCGCCATTTCTTTAGTGGGCAGGTATTCGTCATTTAAAACGGATATTAATGCTTCTACTGCTGTATTATTTTCAATTTCTCCTAAGGCTTCAGCAGCTCTATATCTTACAGAACGGTCATCTTTATATTTGAGAGCTTTTATTAATCCTTTTATATCTTCTTTGTTTTTTAATTGTTCCACATCACCTTCATTTAAATGGAATAATTTCATATAAAAATCCCCCTAAAATTTTAATGTAAATTGATTATGCAGCATAATATAAAATCAACAATATAACTGTTTTAGTATTCATATAAATATTTTAAAGTTTTTTTAATCTACTATTTCCAAACTTTTTTAATAAAAACTTACTTAATTATTTATTCCACATAGTTATTTTTTTAAAAGTTTTATTTTTTTGATTCTCTTTGAGTAAAAATCTGATTTAAAAATTTATTTTTTTTAATTATGATTTAATGTGATTTTAGTTCTTTTTTATTTACTCTTTTTATAATGATTAATAATTCTAAATAAGTTTTATAAGGTAGTTAATTTTTAAATTAAATGTTTGAAATTATAAAATACTTTAAAGGTTTAAAAATCATATCAATTATTAATTAAATAATGTAACGAGTTAATAATCTTATATTAGTCTTTGTAATAGTGAATGTAGTTATTTTCGACGAGTTTGAGTTATTCAGACATTCATCAATGTAAATGTTAATGAACTTTATAGCAGTTTCATTATTACATAATCGAAAATATTTATTTCTTTATTAAAAAAAATCAAAGATAATTTATAATTCTTATTAAAATAACATAAATGGAAATATAATAAATATTTTTTTTTAGGAGGTAAATGAACAATGTATAAGAAAATATTAGTACCTACGGATGGTTCAAAGCAATCAGAAAAAGCAGGAGAATATGCTATATCTCTGGCTGAAACAACTGGTGCAGAGATCATTGTTTTATACGTGATAGACACTGAATACCTCAATGCCCTCCCACAGAAAGATCTAAGGGATCAAACTGATAAAGATTTAAGGGAAGAGGGAAAAAAAGCATTAGAAAAATTTGAAGCAAAGATAGAAGAAGAACAATGCAATGGGAAATGTAAATTCGTAAATTTTACCAAAATAATTAAAGAGGGTAAACCTGCTGATGTTATACTCAAAACCATAGAAAAAGAAGATATTGATCAAGTAGTAATCGCAAAATCCGGTAAACAGGGAATGGAAAAATTAATCATCGGAAGCATAACAGAAGAAGTAGTAAAATACGCAAAAGTTCCAATAAATGTCATATCTTAAAAAAAAGGATAGGTGTTTAGTTAATGTATGTTGTGATAATGGGCGGTGGAAGAGTAGGTTTGAATCTTGCTTCATTTTTAATTTCTGATGGACATGATGTAACCCTAATTGAACGTGATGATGATTTATGTGGTATTGCTGCTTCTGAATTAGATGCTTTGGTGATATCTGGCAATGGTACTGATATTAAAACACTGGATGAAGCTAATATAAATGATGCAGATGTTTTCGTGGCAGCCACGGGAAATGATGAAGCCAATCTATTAGCATGTGTGTTGGTGAGGGAATATAATGTTCATAAAATTATTGCTCGAGTGAATGATCCTAATCATAGTGCTGCGTTTAAGAAGATAGGTGTTGACTCGGTAATAAGTCCTGAACTTACCGCAGCCAGTTATCTTGAAAAATTAATCATAAGACCTAAAATTGCGGATCTGGTGGTTCTGGGTAAAGGTGATGCAGAATTATTGGATTTAACTGTTGATCATGAGAAGACAATCGGAAAGAGGGTTGGTGATTTAAGTCCCACCGATGATTTTATAATTGTGGCAATATATGAAAAAGGGAAGATACTAATTCCAAAACCAGATATGATTTTAAATAAGGGTATGAAAGTTTCAGTTTTGGTTAAAACTAAATTTGCCCAGGATGTTCTAAAGAGATTCAGTAAATTATAAGTATTTATCATTAAATTTTTTAGAGGACAATGAGTTAAATGCATTCAACATCCAAAATTAAAATGGGAGAAGCACGCTCCATACTACACTACACAGGCTTTATGTGCATATTTATAGGGTTATTAATGTTAACGCCTATTGTGGTGGCCCTTATTTATGGTGAATATAAGTATATACTACCTTTTGTTTATTCTTCTCTTATTAGTATATTATTTGGTATTATCTTGTTTAAGATTTTTAATAAGGAGGAAGAATTAACACTGAGAGGTGCTATGATCTTTTCAACTGGCATTTGGTTGGTTGCCTGCGCCTTTTCAGCACTTCCGTTTTATTTCTCCGGTGATCTAACCTACTTGGAAGGATACTTTGAAGCCATGTCAGGTTACACTACCACTGGTTTTAGTATGTACCTTAATCTGAATGCAGCCGCATATACCATGGATTTCTGGAGAGGATTCATGCAGTGGCTGGGAGGTGTAGGAATTATAGTAATGGCTTTAACTATTCTATCATCGCCTAATATTAATATTATGAGATTGTATGCTGCAGAAGGAAGGGATGAAAGAATATTACCTAGTATAAGACACACAACAAGAGCCATATTATATGTATATGTTTTATATACTGCGCTTGGTATTATTCTATTCAAACTGGCAGGAATGCCTCTTTTTGACTCGGTATTTTATACATTCTCTGCTTTATCCACCGGTGGTTTTGCCATGCAAAACGCCAGCCTAGCCTTTTATAATAATATTTGGATTGAAATTGTTGCTATGATTATTATGATCATTGGAGCCACTAATTTTGCTTTACATTACACAATATTACCAGCTCCATTTGGAAGGGGAAAATGGAATGAATACTTCAAAGACATTGAAACTAAGGTTTCTTGGCCTCTCCTGATTATAGGAACCATTTTAGTGGCTGTATTTTTATTTAACACTCCTTATTATGGGCATAACTTCCTATTATCCCTAAGATTATCTGTTTTCCAAGTAATATCAGCTTTAACGACCACTGGTCTGCAGACATCATCCGGTCCTCAGATAACCAATCAATATGCGGGAATGGGTATTTTCGTCCTTACATTGCTTATGATTATTGGTGCTGGATCTTGCTCAACTGGTGGAGGTATAAAGTGGATTAGGATCGGTACAATGGTTAAAGAGGTGTGGTGGGAGATTAAATCATATTTACTCCCCCAAAGTGCTAAAATATCTAAAAAAATACACCATATTCAAAATATAACTGTAGATAAGGATATTTCAAGGTTAACTGGACTTTTTGTCTTCATATTCCTATCTGTATACATAGTGAGTGTTATTATAACCCTTTTTTATTATCAAAACGTCTCTCAAGTACTTTTTGAGGTGGCATCGGCTATAAGTAATGTAGGACTTACCTCATCCCTTATTACTGCAACCTCACCACCTGTTATAAAAGTATTATTCATATTTGACATGTGGATAGGTAGACTAGAAATATGGCCTATATTGATATTCTTGGCTATAATACTCAGAAACACAGTGAGAAGATAATTAATCTCTTCTTTTTATTGATCTAATTATGAGAATTAGGAAATATAATAACCATAAAGGGATCCCAGAATACATTAAGGATCAAATAAAGCAACAACTAATTTTATATAGCTATAATAGGAATTGTTGTCTATTTAGCCTTGGATATAATTGCACAGTTACTTCCACTCCATTATAGTCCTATTAGTCAGGCAGAAGTGATTTAGCTGTAGGTCCCTTTGGTTATATCATGACATTAAACTTCTTGGTTTGAGGAATACTTCATTGTCTTTCTTCGAGGTATTAATTATCATTTTAGGTTCAGAAAAACCTCAATATCGTCTTGGTATAGTTTTAATGGGTATATGGGCGTTAGGTGCTTTGTTTCTAGCTATTTTTCCCACTGATTTATCTTCAGCAATCCTTCGATACATGGAATTATTCCCAGATAACTGCACTTTTTGCTTTTTTAGGCGGTGGGTTTGGAGCACTTGTAATTTCACTTAAGTTTAGAAATGATGATAAATTCAAAAGAGTAGTTCTATACGCACTACCATTAGGCTTATTTTCAGCGATATTTAGCATCATAACTTTATTAACAGTTTATACGATTTCAAATCCAGGATATATGGGGATTATCGAAAGAGTATTATTAGCTTCTGTACTGCTTTGGATGTTAATTATTTCCATTTATTCACTGAAAATGATTAAAATTAACAATTTCGGCTAAAAAACCATATTTTGATTATTAATTATTTTTTGTTTTAGGAAGTGTTCCGGACTTTGTGTGTATGTTTTAAAGTAAATTTCTTTGATTGATTTTCCTTTCGTAAAAATTGCCTCATTTGGTTTTTATTGGTGTAATCATAATCATATAATATTTGGAATTATTAAAGAATATATAATTGGATTATTTAGATGAAAAGAATATGTATATAAAAGCAAGGTTTATATCCTATGAACTACTATCTTATAATAACAATAATTAACTAAAACATTATGTTGGAATTAACTATTTTTAAAATTAAAATTAATTTTTTTTCAATAAAAAGAGAGTTAATTTTTACTTTTCAAATAGAATTATCATTAAAATAAAAATTTTCACATTTTTAAATTATTATTAATTTTAAAATAATATCTATTTAGATTATTCTATCCATTATCTGAAATAGATATCTTTGAACCTGGTACTTAAACTGGAGGAATCCATACAAAACTAGGAAACTATAACAATTAATGTTAATAATATATTTAAAAATTTAATAATTAAAAAAAGAAGTAAATAATAAAACTATGATGACTATAAACTTTTCAAAAAAACTAGTGGAAATATCAAAGATAATAGGAGAAAATGGCGGTGGAATTAGCTACATCCATAATGAAGACGATAACTACACTATTGGAACCAAAAAATACAGTGAAAAAATAGCTCAATACTTAAACCGAACAGTAGAAACATGGAAGGGTTGTGAGGCTAGCTTAGCTAACTTAAAGAAAAGGAAAGAATAAACAAATAAAAACAAAGAAAATTGGTTATATTTGGAAAATTCCCTTAACAAAAAATAATTTATTTTCTATAACTTTTGAAGAAGCGGAAAATTAATTTTTACATTTTCAAAAAATATTTATAATTCTCATTTATTATTAATTTTCCCACATTTGTATTACTAAATTATACAGTTGAATAAAATTTTTATAAAAAAAGGGGTAAGGTGATTTTTTGATTGAAATTAAGAAGTATTCTAATTATAATGGTCCTGGTGAGTATATCGGAAGATACAATTATTATCATGAACTTAAGGCTTCACCATTAAAAAACCCGTTTACAGGACCTATAAACAACAAATCTAAATTAAGATTAATTAAAAAATTTAAAAAATTTCTTGAATCACTTAAAGAAGAGAGTTTGGAATGGAAGGAAATCAGAAGATTTCAACATATATATGAAGATAAAGGGAAGTTAACACTTGTTTGTTGGTGTGATCCCCTCCCATGTCACGGTGANNTTTTTTTAACATCGCAACATAAATGATTAGAATAACTTCTTCCCTTACAGAAAATCACTTATTTACTGCACATTAGTATAATTTAGATGTGGACACACCAAGTCGAAAGATATTATCCAAATTGTTAACAGATGTCAATTAAATTTATTAAATAATTATTCATCTTTTTTTGATCGTGATAACCATTCTAGTATTTTATTCGCTATATCTTCAGAGATATCATCTATCAAATCTTTTTTACTCCAAGAACATACTTCTGCTTCATCAATATTGCCAACCACGTCTTCTATGCGTTCTTGATCACTGAAGGCACCCATTTCGGATTCACAAAAACTAAAAATTTTATCATGGTCTTCAAATATAACAGTCCATGTTTTCGAATCTCTAAGTTCCCAATACCAATAATAATCCTTAACAGTTTCTTCTTCAGGATCTTGATTAAAAGAAACTTCTTCCTCATAACCTACAATAAGTACCTTATCATCTTCTAAATAAATATGTTTCTCCCAAACATCTTTATCTCCAGGTATCTTTTCTAATTCTGTTTTTTCAATCCTATCTACAAGTTCTTCTTTCTCAATCATTCTAATACTCCCATTTATTCAAATAAAAGTAAAATATATTATACTAAAAAAGTTAATAATACTTGAAACTTTATTATTCCATCCATATTAAATATCAAAAAATACACTTGATGAAATAAGGGGGTTTAAAAAAAAAGTATTACCCCCTGTGTTTATGAATCTCAACTTAATAAATGAAGCTAATTAATAGGTTGAATTAAATAATAATTTTTTTTATGGTGTCTATTCTTAGTGTAATAGGTTTGATAAATTCAAAAAGTTTCTTTCTCTCCGCAATCTCTGCACTTCCAATGTTTAAATCCACCACGAGCCTCATAATAATCCCAAATAGTTTCTTTTTTACATCCCGGGCAATAATTACGTTTTGTTTTCTGAGACATTATTCACACCTCTTGATATATAATTTAGTTATCATCATTAATTAAGATTTGTTTACCTCCCTGATTTGGATACTAAGAACTTGCAAAAAGTAATTAAGAATGAATCTTTTAATTATAAACTTTTTTTCAATTTAATAATTTTTTTATTCAGTTCAAAAAAATTGGAATTTTTTAAGATTTTAAATATTTGTATTATATAATATAGTAAAAGTTATACTATTTTCAACATTATGTAACCTTTTATATACTATGGGGCACATATTGTATATTGGAGATGATAAATATGAAATTCGGTATCGAATTTGT
>PMWA01000109.1 GCA_003166335.1 Methanobacterium sp.
AAACCAATTCTAAAATGTGATTTCTTAGAGTTAAAATTGAAAATCAACCCTATTATGAATGACAATGAAAGAAGACCGCGGATCAAAAAATTAACCGTCATAATGTAACCATACGGACCAATGGCTAAAAAGCTTTCAGCTTGAGTGATCGGACTATAATGAGGTGGTAGTAACTGTGCAATTATATCTAAAACTAAATAAAGTACAATTCCGATTATAGTAGCCAAGAAATAAGTACGCGGATTATGAAGCATATCCTGTCTAGAGTGCTTCATTCCGCTGACGGAATCAAATTTATCAGCTCTTTTAGTAAATTTATCCTTTGATTCTTCTATATAATCGTCTGATTCCTTTTTTAACATTGATTTATATCCTATTTGAATACATTATTTCATAAATCTAATCAAAGATTATATTTAAAACCCTCAAATTTATTTTTATAATAATCAAAGTTTCTCTGGAGATTATTATAAGATAAGATTAGATGCCCCATTATTTTTCAATACAATTTTTTAAACCTTAATAATTACATCCATTTTTCGAATTATCTATATTATAAACATTATTATTATAATCCTACGTTAACAAGTTTAGATAATTATAAATATGCAGTTAGGATATTATATTAACGTATTTAATAAAGGAGAAGAAAAAATGATTGAAGAATTGAAAACACCACCATTTCTCAGGTAAATCATAATCATAGTCATTATTCTAGCAGCAGCTGTAGCATTAAAATTCACAGCACCGATTACAAGCCTTGTACTGCTTTCAATATTCCTAAGCATACTCATCTACCCTTTTCTAAGATGGCTAGAGAAAAAAGGCCTCTCTTACAACTTATCAATTTTAGTAACACTCCTCGGAGTTTTTCTACTAGGCGCAGGAATATTAGCTTTTCTCGTGGTAAGATTAGCCCAATTAATTAAAGCAATTCCCAGTTTATCTATAAGCTCCTCCAGCTTTCTAGCGCAATACGGTAATCAAATAATAAAGTTAATTATCACGAATATTAATTTATCCCCCTCAGGAGAATTTACAGCATCAGGAATTTTTATAGTATTTGCTGTAATATTCCTAGTTTATGAGCTTCCCCAAATAAAAAAAAGACTAACAAACGAATTAGGTGCAGATAACCTACCTTAAAAAAAAGTTTTGCTCTAGTCGGCGATTTCATCAAATACTATATAATCCGAATAAAAATCAACCTTTTTTATGGAATAGGCGTCGCAGGAATTCTTCTACTCTTTGATATAAATTTTGCATTACTCTAGGGATTATTAACATTTTTCCTAGAATTCATCCCATATATAGGCATTATAATAGCAGCAATACCACCCGTATTAGTTGCCTGGTCTAAATATGGAATCCAAGGAGCAATAATAATAGGACTATTCTTTATCACAATCAATAACACAGCAGAAAACATAATCCACGTCGAAATAGGTGTTGGAAGGAAGGATAAAGGCCAAATTATAAAAGCTATTAAAAAGTATCGATCTAAATATGGAATTGTAATCTCAAATGCCACAGATAAAATAAAAAAAGAGGATCAAGTGATTTTCATTCCTTTAATAACATTTTCTTATATTCAAGAAGCTTAAGACTTTTAATGTAGTTTACCTCCGTTAAACTGTGATATCGTTAACCATAACGGTTGTTATAAGGTCTTCAAATCCAAAAATAGCTAATTATATTAAAACTATTAATATATAAATCTTTATATCAAAAGGGTACCATTAAACTTTACTTTCATTTACAACTTATATATTATGAAATTATTAATGCCAATTAAACAGTGCGAATAAATATGAGTTAAAAACGAGTGTGGTGATTTAGAGTGGACGTAGAAATTGGATTATCCATAAATGATGACAGAAATAAGGTTTGCACATTTGAAGATGAGAATGTGTTCGGTTCAGATAGTTCTTAAAAAAGATTATTCAAATGTTGAATCGAAACTACGGGATCTGCATATCCTTAAGGACATAGAGGATGCATTAAATGATATATCTGAAACTAATGTATTTAAAGAACTAGTGGCTAGCTACGGATTTCTATCTATGGATAAAAAAGATATGGATTAAAAAAAAACTTGGATATTCATTTTAGTCTTTTGTCTTTATTTCTTCATCGCACTCAGGGCATAAATATTCTCCTACTTTTCCAGATTTTTCAATTCCTTTAACTTCATCTTTTTCTCTTTTGAACCATTTATCGCATCTTCCACATCTCACACTTTCTTCAACCATCAAAATCACCAACATACATATATGCTTATATCTTATTTTTTTCCATGTTTTTGAATCTTATTTGAAGTTTCAAAAATGATTACCAATAATTCGCCCATTTTGAATTTGAATGAAAAAAAATTAATAATAATTTTGTTAACCTAATAAATAAATGGAACTATCAGAGAGGGGTAGATATGCAATAATTTGAAATTTTTAAGTGATCTCATTTTTTTTGTTGGCAGGAGAGGATATTTGTTCTCATCATTTTTGACCCTAAAAATATTATTGTATAAAAACTTAACCTAATTTCAAATATCCTTTTTGAGGTTCATATACAATGCTTTTACTTTTCAATATTCTTAATATTTCATAGGCTTCATCTTCAATTATATCATGTTCTAATAGTTCATTAAAAACAGCATATTTTGGAGCTATACCACCATGTTTATCCTCAAATATTTCAATAGCTGCTAAAAAAATTCTTATTTTATCCCTATCGTTCTCTTATCCTATATACAAGCTATTATCATGAATTATACACTGATCTTCAAACCAATCTTTAACTGGTACTGTAGGATCGTTCCCCATATCCCTAATTTCTTTTTCTAATCTTCTAATCTGATTAATAAGAGCATCTTCAAGTTCTGATTTAAAATATGGGTCTATTTTTCCATATCTAATATGGATCAATGACATGAATTTGAATTTAAGATAGGGATCTGTGTCAGTTAAGTCTTTATGCTTCAATGCTTCAGTAATCAATAGTTTAAAGTCCTCCATATTCAAACACCACAAATGTTTCAATTCCCTATTAATATTGAAATAATAAGTTCAAAGATAAATACTTATTCAATATAACATCTAAAAAGATCTCCTCCGAAACAAAATTAATATTATGGGGGTTTAGAGTTTATTTTAGTACTTATCATCGATACTTTCGTTGAACATTGATATTTTTAAGCCATATGGTCGGTTATATGAAGTTTAAATTAAAAATAATTAATTTTATTTAAAACATTAAAAGTATAAATGTTATTCGAATATTTTCTATTAAATTAAACATTTTACTAATCTTAATTTCTAAAATAATTGTTTTTGCTTAAGATCGATTCGTTACTCTTAAAACATTTGTTCAAACTGAGTCTTCTTATTTAAATAAAGATAAAAAATTCATATAATTCTGATCTTTGATGGATTATATGAGGTGGAATGATATATATAAAACTTCAAATAAAAACTCGAGGCGGAAATAAATCCAAAAATAACTCAAGTTAAAATAATTCGTTTAAAAATAATAATGTTAAAATAAATTAGTGTTGAATTAGCGCTATCCGGACTCCATTTGGATCTTCTATGAATGCAAGGATCTCAACTGGCGTTTGTGTGGGTTCAAGGGTAAATTTGGCCCCTTTATATTTGAGTTTTTCGACTGTGGTTTTCATGTCTTCAACTTCCATTCCAACTGCTATTAGACCCGGTTTTTGGGGGTTTTCTGCAGGGTTCTGGGGGTTTTCTAGAAATTCTATGAGCTCTATGATAGATTCCCCTTCGCCTTTCATGAATGTTATATTAAGTCCAGGGCGGGGATTGAATTGTTTATCTATTTTAAGTCCCATTATTTCTGTGTAAAATTTGATTGACTCATCCATATCAGCAACTGCAATGGTAGTGTATTTAATTTTCATATTTTTATCCCTAAATGTAATTTTACGAATATAT
The DNA here is from genome assembly GCA_003166335.1 of Methanobacterium sp. Lineage (GTDB taxonomy): Archaea > Methanobacteriota > Methanobacteria > Methanobacteriales > Methanobacteriaceae > Methanobacterium_A. The sequence continues at coordinate 3,954 of PMWA01000109.1, forward strand.
TATTTTTGACAGTATTATTAACATTTACACTATTAAAATAACTTTATTTTTAGAAAGTATTGTTATATTTTGATCTTTGTATTATTATTTTGAGGTATGCACCTATGAACCCACATACCAATCCATTGACAATTCCCAGTAGGATATATAGTATTAAGTAGAGATATGATCCTGTTAGAAGGGTTCCTAAAAAGAAAGAGATAGCACCAGTAATTAATGCATTTTTAGTTCCGATTACTATACTCTTAGATAAATAACCAACCATTATTAATAATATGAATGTTAAGAGTGTTAAAAAGCCATGTCCAAATGCTAATATTATTGTTATTACTATTGTTGCAGGTATAACCAGGATCCATTGAATATTATGGAAATTTAGTTCATTTTTTATGGAATTAATGAAACCGGATTGCATACCATAAGAATCTCTGTGAATTGTATATTGACTTCGATTATTAAGTATATGTTTTCCGATATTATTATAATAGAATTGTCGTAATCGGTTTTTTAGGTTTATTTTTCGAAATGAGAATATGGATTGCATTTTATCTTGTAATATTTCTTTTTTTGTAGGTTTTCTTCTTATTGTGAATGGTTTCCAATGAGGATCTATAATATCTAAATTTTCAATATATCTTATTTTACCACCGCAATCACATTTATCAACAAAATCTTTTGCTGATTCACCTGATTGCAATTTATAGTAACTTTTACATTTATTACAAATTAGATAACCCACTTAAACACCTGTAAAATTTTAAAATAAATAGTTATAAATTTTAATATTTAGAAATTTATTTTTTGATTGTTTTATATTATTCGTTTAATAAAATTTGGGTGAACTTAAATTTGGAGAATTCCAACCATAATTAATAAAAACGTGGAAGTTTTAGTTAATTGTTCAATGATAATAAAGCTCAATTCTCTAAATTATTAAAAATAGGAAATATACTATAAATTTATCATGAAATATAGCCTAATTGATTGATTATTGGTGATTTCTCTGATTTTGTGAAATTATTCTTCTAATTCTGGTATTAATATTTGAAATATAATGTATAAATTCTACTTCGTTATGACGGATATAACACAGTACAATTTCACAATAAAAAAGTTTACTTTTGCTCTGATTAAAAAATAATCGATAGAATCACGAACAAGAGCAAATGTTTTGATTCAGTGTAGGATTATCAGCACCGAATCCTTTTTCAAGTCTTATTTTTATTTGGGGAAGTTCATAAACCAAGAATATGACTGAAAACAGAAGTAAGTTCCAATATCAATAAGTCCAGCAGAATCTGAAACAGGAATATTATCAACAATAAATGTTGTTTTCGTATATAATTCTGAAATAAACAAAATCAAAGAGTATCAGGATGCTAATTATTAAATCATATATACCGAAATTATACACAGAACCAAGTTTTATACCTACAATAAATCCTATAGATATTATAACCAATAAAAAGAGTTGATTATTATCAAAACTGATAACAACGATTCAAAAAATTATATTATAGTGCTTTTCCTCAATTGAAATTTCTTTTAATATATGTATAATATTTGAATTTAAAATTTAATAAATTTACAAACTTATCTCTTATTTTTGGTTACTTCTGCTTATTCTTCTGGCATAAAGGTTGGATAAAGGAGATGCTGTCAATCCATGGGCAAACACACTTAAAAGCACAGTGACGAAAACAACTGTAATGAAGGTGTTGTCACCAGGGAATACTTTTAATTCATCTAAAGCTAAAAGGGCCAGTACTATAGAGGCTAAACCTCTGGGACCAAACCAACCAATAAATAATACAGAATCCAAGCCTAGTTTAGTGCCTATCACTGATATGGCTACTGGTAACATTCGGATTACTGTTAAACTTAAAATTGCGTAAATGAGTATCTGCCAAGTTATATTAAAGAGCAGGGGAAGCACTACAATTCCTAAAAGGAAAAACACTCCCAAGTTTAATAATTGTCCTTCTGTAGCTGAGAAATCTATTAGAATTTTACCCGAGTCTTTAACAATATATCCTAATGCTAAACCGCCAATAAATGCAGCTATAAATCCACTTCCTCCTAATGCATCTGCTATCAAAAATGTAAGTATTGCCATTGCCAAAAATGCTATTCTCTGGAACTCTGGAGTGATCCATTCTTTGTCCCGTGCTTTTAAAACCAACCAACCCCCTGCAAGTCCAACACCTAGGCCCACTAATATTCCAAAACCAATCTGTTGGAAAGCAACTTGAATAAAGTATACGGAAGGTTTAAAGGCTTCTGCAGCTAAACCAATGGCAATAAAAACAAGAAGGAAAGGAACCGAACCTCCATCGTTTAATCCGCTTTCAATTTCTATGGTACTCCGTATCCTTTCTGGTACTTTTTTATTTTGAACTACTATCTGTCCTAATGCTGCATCAGTGGGTGCCAGAGCAGCACCTATAATGCCCGCTACCCACCAGGGTATACCGGGAAATAATAAAGTCGCTATTATAACTCCTAAAATGATAGTAATGGGCAAACCTATGGTGAGTAGTCTAGTGCTCAGATTATTCTCAAGGGCTTTTAAACCTACACGGGAAGCATCACTGAAAAGAACTAGAACCAGAGCTATTTCTGCTATCAAAAAAATTAGGGTAGAATACGGAGGCTTGGTTACATCCACATATCCAGTAACCAACCATCCAATCAACATCCCAGCAACAATAAATATCATCTGAAAACTAATTGGCAGCTTACCAATTACACTAGAAAAAATCGCTACAATCAATAGTATTATGAAAAAGAAAAGAAGTTCAAACACTAAAACCACCATATTAAATTAGTTAACTTTTAAAATTATATTGGAAATGTTTACTTAAATAATTATAATAATGATAGTCTATTGGATAATCAAATTATTGAGATAAATCAACTATAATTGTGAAGAAACATTTAAATTTAAGTAGTTTAGTAGTAAGAGTTATGTATAATTACTGTGATTTCGTTTTTAGAAAGTTATTTATACTAGAATGGAATATAAAGTAATATGGTAACCCTATGATGAAAATGCGTTTATATGACGATATTCGAGAATTCAGTTATTAATCCTTATTATAATAATAGAAAAATTTTTTAAATCAGTAATCTAAAAATTCAGATCTATTTTATTAAATATGTGTCATTTTACTAGTCATGATCTGAAAATGCCGTCTAATTATGTAACTTAAAATTTTTAGTATCTCTTATATTGATTGATTTAAGATAATTAAGGGTTTTTTTGCATTTTAATTAATATTTTTCATCATACGTTCTGGTAATAAGAATACAGCACCTAGGAAGAAGCAAATTGCTCCTGTAAACGTTCCTAAACTCGTTAAAGTTAAACTAATAGGTAGACCTGTGCTTGGTGATACATATGAAGCAATTGCAGATACTCCGAATGCTATTGATCCTATTAAATTAAGTGCTACAATTCTCCATGATATATTGGAGGGTTTTAAGGACCAAAAACCATTCCCCACTTCAGTCCATGCCAGATAACTTGCTGTAAGAAAACATATGGATCCATAAACATCAGGACTCCAAACCAGATAATTAATGTTACTAACTAAAAGGAAGCTTTGTAAAGCTGCTAAGGTGCTGATATTAAAGAATAAAGTCCCACCGAATTGTATTAATGTTGACCACCAGTCTATACGCCTTGGTTCCCATGTAAGCAAGCGTAATTTTTCTATGATGTGTCTGCATAAATGTATTGGAGCATTAATAGATTCAAGATATTGTAAAAAAGCTGCAGTTGTAAAGAATATTGAACCTATGAAAAAAATTTCATAACTAACTGCATTATTCAATATTTTAATGTATATTTGAGATGCTCCTAGTGCAAAACATATGGCTCCAATTGCAAATAGGATTCCTATCCACCAGCTTACAGCACTAGGAGCCCACCAAATAGAACCAAGGTTTTTGTCAAGATTAGAATGATGTTTCCGATAATAACGAGAATTCCAAATTACAGAGCGACCTTCAGAATTTTTAAAAGTTGCTTGTGTTCTGAAGGGTCCCGGACCTTCACTTGTTTTACATGAACAACTCTTTGGAGATTTAACATAAGGCTTCGTTTCACAGTTATTATCCATACCCAAAAGTTATTCCCCCCTCATAGAATTCTATTTTATCCAATATTATCATTATATTTTTTTTTTATATCCAATTTCTGATGGAAATATTTAATAATTTTTGGGGACTGTTAATGTTTTTTCGTGTGCTTCCCTTATTGAACTAACTGATTATAATCGCATAACTCAATTATTAAAATGTAATATTATATGGTCTATACGATGTATTTCCAAAAATTGTTTTTATCCATTGGGAATGTAATTATTACTAAATGCTTTAAGTAAGTTGAATAAGTATTTTTTCCAAGTAAGTCGCCCATTAAATTCACTATTTACTATGGCTGATGCTGATGCTGGTACTGCAGGGGGTCTTGATGTCGCGGTAACACTTTTATTATCTGTAATATGCACCTTTATAAATAATCTCCATCCGATGATTGATTTTACTTATCTAAATCTTAGTAATTAATGGCAGTATCTCCAACTTTTAATGCTTTAAAATAGTTATGATTCTAAAAAGGATGCCTTGCTGGCTTTTTTTTAATGTTTACATTTTCTTTTTAACCAGTACTTATTGATAAAAAAAAAGAAATTATAATACATTCACTTTTTTATTTTTATACTATAAATTAAAAAAAATATATATTATAAATCAGTTATTTACTGAAACATTTGTAAATGGATAAATGAAATGATTTAGGGAAAATTCTTAGTAATTTAGGGGATTTTGTCAAAATGGAAAAAAATGGTAGATTAATAATAGGTTATGATGGTGTGAAAGAATTGACAATGGAAATTAAGAATGCTTTATTGAAAGAAGGAGCTTCTCTGGTGAAATGCGCTGATATCAGAAGTATTCCATTGGAGACCAGGCAATCAATGGATTATGCCATTTCTATTGGTGTGGCATTAAATCCTGATGTAATTAGGGGAGTATGGTTAAATGGGCCAACTAAGGAATATTCTTTGGAAAAGGTACGGTTGAATAAGTTATTGAATCACTTGGCAGAGTTTGGGGCGGAACTATTGATAGACCGTGGATATAATGCTATTCCGTTGTTGGTGAATGATTCGAAGAATGTGGATAGGCTAACGCAATGTTCTACATTTCAGCATAAAACAGCAGCTACAATGGCGGGAATGGGTTGGATAGGGAAGTCAGCGTTACTTGTAACTGAGGAATTCGGCCCTGCAGTTAGGATTAATACAATCCTTACTGATGCTGTGCTTGAATGTGGTACTCCAATTGAGGTTTCTAATTGTGGTGAATGCATGGAATGTATGAAAGCCTGTCCTGGAAAGGCAGTATCCGGTAATCTTTGGGATATTTCAAAGAGTAGAGATGATATTGTTAAAGGCAGAGATTACATTTATAATATAATGAATTGCATGCGGTACATGATGAAATGTAATGAAGAATTAGGCATAGATGATTTAGAAGCCGTGGTTTGTGGTGTCTGTATTGCAGCATGCCCTAGAACCAAACGTTACTGTGAAAGGAATATAGAAATAGTGAATGGTAGTAATAATATTAGTAATTAAGAATTTTTGCAAAAATTCAACATTTCTTTTTGTATCATAAAAAAAATCTGGAAGAAAAATTTACATGCAGATTTCAATTTCTTCCCCAATCACAAATCGGGATATTAGAACTATGTTAGATATTTCTGATAATGCTGAATTAGATGAAATAAAAAAATTAATGGATCTTTAAGTTATAAGAAGGGAAGGTGAGGGTAGAAGTGTTCATTATATTCTTGTTTGATAGTGATTAGGTTCGTGATTAGGTTATAATTATTACCAAATAGAGTAGAACTTTTGCTTTATCGGAGAAAAATAAGAGAGATAAAAGATGAAAGATTGGTATTGGATATAACCTATTTGGAAGAACATATGCTGTCAGTAGAACTTTTTCTTATGAATATGTGCTTCTCTTCTATTATTCATACTTTGTGATTTGTTGTAGCATTAAGGAGTAAATATTAAAGTTATATTGGAAAGACATATTATTATGAGGGGTGGATTGTTTTGGGTCGCCTTGTTTGTAAGAACTGTAACGGTTACTATGTATTAAAACCAAATGAACGTGCAAGAGATTTTGAATGTTGTAGTCTTTGTAATGGAAAATTAGAGTACGTCAGAGAATCTAAAGAAAAAACTAATTTTAATACATATAAAAATTCTGAATATAATATGCATGTTAAAGACGGCGTTTCATCTGATAAAACTTATAATAAAAAGACATCATCTGAATCGAATCATCCTGATTGGGATATTTCAACTGATGTAGATGGTTTGATTAGACGTCAGAAACGTTTAGCTGAAGAAGAGAGGTATTCTAATTCTTATAAAAAAGGTGTTGTATATAGACACGGAAAGGTTAAGACTAATGTAAAAAGTTTTAAAAAAGGGAAGGGTCGTTCTTATATTGATGAAAAAATATTTAAGTATAAATTGTTTATGGTTCTTGGTGTAATTGTATTTATGATTGGGATTATTGGAGTGATTTTTTCATTTTTATTATCTTTTTTTGTTTTAGTTGGAGCATTTATACTCTTTTATGGATATGATAATTCTAAAAGGTGGATAAAAGGGTCTAAGGGAGAAAAGTTAGTAGCAAAACACCTGAAAGTACTACCTAAGGATTATTTTGTTTTTAATAATGTATTTCTCCCTGTTAATAGGGGTGATATTGATCATATTGTTGTAGGTACTAATGGAATTTTTGCTATTGAAACTAAAAATCTCAGTGGTTGTTTTATCGTAGATGATGATGAATGGTTCTATGAACGTCATTATGAAGTAGTAAGAAGCAGATCACAGCCAGGAAAACAAATAAAAGCCAATGTTATGATTTTATTAGATTATCTTAATTCGAATGGGGTGAATACTGAGAATTTGTGGATTAATTCTATTGTAGCATTTACTAATCCTAATTTGATTATTGAAGAAAGACCTAAACATTATGATATTCTAAGTCCTTCAAAGATTCCAGAATTCATAATCAGTCGGAAAAAAACATTAAATAAAGAGACTTTAAAAAAAGCTGTTAACTTAATAGAACCATATACAAGAGATTCATCTATAGATAAAATGATTAGGAATTAAGATTAATAATAATTACTGATGAATAATATGTTTAATTTAAATAAATAGTCATTCAAAATTTATGTTGTTAATCTAATAATAAGAGGGAAACAAGAAAAAAAATGTTAACTAATAAATTATTAGATGATTGTAGGTCACGTTGGCATGAATTGAATGAAAGAGATAAAGTTAAATTGAGTTTTAGAGCTGAAGGCACTAAATTCGATGGTTATAGTGCCTTTATGAATGATTGTATTACTTTAAAACAAATAAAACATTGAAAAGAATGTTAAAATTAGTATTGGTAATTCTAAGAATCAGATGAGATGGTTAGGATTATTTATGGGTAAACCATAAAAAGAATTGACTACATTTATGTTATTTTTGCTATGTTGCCCATGATTGCGGCTTTGAGTACTACACCATTGACGGGTATAGTAGTTCTGCGACCGTCTTTGTTGATTGTTAAGGTGGTTTTATCAGTGCCTGTATAGTATTCTGTTTTTTGTTTGTTTTCTCTTTGTGAACCTATACCATCCTTGTAAGGTTCTATAGCTACTATTTTCGTTAAATCTATATTGGTGGTTCTTTTAGAACCTATAAATATTAATCTTTTATTTGTAAGTACAAGAGTTCCCTGGTCTATGTTTTTAAGTTCTTCATGGGATTCGCTTCGTGCTGAAACAGCACCTAATCTGAAAGAAACACCTTTAGCCATTCTGAAAGTGGGTCCTCCATAACCTCCTACTGTTTGCCTTACAGCTCTAGGTTCACGGAGGGTAATATTATGCATAATTAGGGATGTTTCTTCATTTCTTTTAAGAATGATAGGAGAGTTCGTATTGCTATTGATTTTTGCAATGCCTTTTTGAAGTCCATTAATGAATTCATTAATGTCTCTATTTTTGACTGCTTCTGCTTCTTTTATTTCTCTTTGTCTTTTAATTTCATCAATTTTTCTTTGTTCCGCGTCAGAGACACCTCCACCTGCTATACGAGTCCATTCATCTACGGTGAGAGTTTGACCTTTGTATTCCTGCCAGTTTTCATAGTTTGTATGGGAAATATGGGTTAGCTTATATTTTTCGCCTTTTGGTTCAAATTCTGCTCCACAATTATCACATTTAAAGATTCTTTTAGTACCTAAACCTAGAGCTCCCTTATGAACAATAGAGTTTAGTAATCCAGTTTTACAAACGGGACAATCAGGTTTATTACTATTATCATTGTTGGATGATAATTTTGCTCCGCAATCTAAACAGAATTTAGCATTAACCGGATTGTTATGACCACATTCAGGGCAAATCATTTTATTATCAGCTGTTTCTAATTTACCCCCGCATTCTTCGCAAAATTTAGCGTTTACAGGATTTTCTGTGCCACAATTAGAACAAGTAACCATTTTAAAAACACATTAAAATTTTTTTATTATTTCTAAATTATTATTTAATTTTTTTCATATTTACTGTTTCTTTATGAAATCATATCCATCTTTACTTATAAATTTTCCAATTTGACATTTAGGACATTCAATTGATTATATTATTTTGTTCAGTTAATAATAATTTAGTATTTACTGACATTCTCCTTAAAAAAACATTTTAGAAAATAAAAAAAGTTTAAGTGCTGAGGGAGAATTTAAATGCTTTAGAATGATTCCGATTGGATGGTATGGAATAACTCTTTAAGAACTTTTAATTGATTTACAAGTAATTGATAGTTGTCTGAGAGATTTTGCTTATCGAAAAAAACATTTAACGTAAACATATATAATTATATTATCAATTAGGAAGGAAAATTTATGTAAGTTAAATATAAATTTGTTATATTTTTTAGTAAATTAATCTGGGGATGTGGGG
>PMWA01000052.1 GCA_003166335.1 Methanobacterium sp.
GTTATAATGTTGTAGCATGATTACAGCAGCTGACAAATGAAAAACCCACACCCTCAGTGAATTCAGAACCCATTGCAGCAACACCCACAGTGGAAAGTAAAGCAGTAGAGGAATCAACACCAGCACAGGCAACTACAGCATCTGCAGGGGTTACAACCCCATCAAATACTGATGAAAATACTAATAAGGAGGAATAAATAATGTATTTTGGTAAGAATCAAGAACTTATAGATGAAATGGATATTTTAATGAACGATTCGGTGCGGATGTATGTTGCAGTACCACACACCAGAGAAGCACTTCTTGGAACTATTGACGGAACAAATAAACTATTTACTTTAAAGGATTATCCGTTATATCCACAATCCCAGGTCAAACTCACACCGAGCATTGCAGATATCATAGTAGAAGGAGTATTAGCATCAGGTACACCACCAGTAAATGCTTACACTGTTTTAACTGCATCAGCAATAAATGAAATCACTGATGTACCTACTGGTGATCAAGTTCCTGGAGCTGTTGAATTAGCCACAGCACCCGCAACCATAGCAGCCACTAGTATAGTGGGAACTTTCTTTGAACAGATAGAACCTTTTGTAGCTCAAGATATTACTCCAACTGTTAAACAGGATGATAAAGAAATTAAAAGGATTGGTTCAGTGAATATCATGCATGGTTACGGTTCGATTGATTATAAAATCAAATCTGATCAGATTATCAGTAATGATTCTGTGCAGTTAATTAACAAGCTTCTTTATGGACCTTACACTGGAAATGATACGGTAGAAACTGGTTACACAGCTGCCCAGCAGTTACCAAAACCAATCAGCTTAAAAGGACATATTCCAATCACCGATGACTACGATGACGTTATAGGTGTTTTCAAGTTTGACAAGTGTAAAATAAGCCCAGACCTGCCCGGATTCAAGCAAGGAGACGCGGGTAAATTTACAATCGATATGAGCGTACAAACCACACCGGTATTGTTAACTCCAATTGCTGCTTAAAAAATCCATCTTTAATTATTTTTTTTTAGAAGGGCTACTTAATTCTTTTTTTATTTTATACTACTGAATATTAACTTAAAACTTTTTTTATTAAAACATTTTAAAGAATAAAACATGAAGGAATAAAGAATGTATAAAGATGAATTTGAAGAACTAAAAAATAATATAACAGATGAAGATGCATGTAATATAATTGAATCAGTTGTTAAAGAACTTAAAGACCCTGATAGAATCAAAATAGTTGGGAAACTATATTACAGCAAATATCCTTTAAGTATTTACACTATTGCAGAGGAGTTGGTAAATCATTTGAATGCACTGGAAAACTTAGGGATTATAGCTAAAACTGATAAGAGTAGTCATGAGAATCAGAAATATTATTTAACTGAATTTGGACAGAAATTATTTAAATTAGATAAAGATGCTCAATTAAAAAAGTTGAAGAAAGCACATAATAAATTCCAACATAAAGCAAAAGAAATAGAGGATAAAAAAAGAAATGAAGAGGTTATTTTAGATGGTAACTATTCCAAAACTATTTAGAGAACAAACGATTGAATTGAACGGAAATGAAATAAAACTTCGCGGATTTAGAGGATCTGATTATGTCCATGTTGATATGATGGATGAAATAAGAAACAAACACATAAGACTGGAAGGAATGATTAATAGATTAGTTACAGCCACAGATGAGAATGGGCAAGTAATATATGATGAATTCATAGATAGTACTGGCATTAAACAGCGAGTTCCTAAAATAATGGCAGATACTGATCTTACCGATAGTGAGATAGAAGAGCTGCATAAATTAACTGATGAAACCCTTAAGTTAACAAAGGATTTCAGAGATATTAGATCGAAGGTTGCCCAGCGAGGAATTAAGCGGTTTTATTATCAGGAGTTAAACACTGATGAATTAGATAAAGTTGAAGATATAGAATTGGATGAAATTGACGAATCAACTATTTATAATACCATGAATTCAGTGTCACGTAAAAGAAGACAACCGTCAGCAGAGGATGGTAAGGGAAAGCAGGGAAAAGGAAAACCCTCGAAGAAAGAATCGAAGACTTCAGAGAATTAGTTATTAAAATAGCTGTTCAAACTGGATGGAGTATTGAATATGTTTTAGAATTAGAGTTACTCACGATTTATGATATTATAGCACCGAAAGATAGTAAAGGTAAGCCTAAGAAAACTAAAGAAGAACATTTAGCTTCTTTAAAACGTTTAGATCATAATTATAATAAGTTTGTCCATAAACTAAAAGAGAAACAAAACTAAATTTTGAGATGATTCACTATTTTGACTTATTGTAAAATGTGCGGAAAATGCTGTAACCCCGTAACAATGACGGATTCCTTAGAAAAAATTAAACAAAGAAATAAAAAAAGATTTCCAAATGGCTTAACTAGTGAAGACAGGTTCATAGACAATGACACATTTATCGAGTCATTCTGGAAGCCATTAACAGAAAAAGAAATTTCAAAATTAGATCTAACTAAAGATCAAAGGAATATGGATTTTTTTAAATGTGAATTCTTCAAGGATAATAAATGTACCAACTGGAATAAAAGACCTCTAATCTGTAAATATTATCCATTATACCATATTCCATATATGGATTTTTTAATTGATGATTGTGGTTATAAGAATAAATTAAAAGAAGTTTTGAATGAGCATTATGATATAAGGACTGATTTAATTAACTTAACTAATGATGTGGAAGGAATATTGGATTAAAAATTATTTTTTATTAACTTTTTTTTCTACTATAATAATATTCCCCCTTATGAATATTATGAATAATATTTTCTTATTTTTTAATATTTAACATTTCCTATCTAATTTCTGGAGAGTGAAAACATTACAGATAAGAGTTTGGGTATAGAAGTTACAGCGGATATTCAGGACGCTTTAGATGCTTTAGGAAATTTAAAGGGCGCTTTAGATAGTTTACCTGAAACAGTTAACCCTGAAGTTGATCTCGAAGATGATGATGCTCAAACAAAAATAGATGATTTTAACTCTGATTTACAAGATATTGATGGTGAGGATGTTGAGCCTGAAATCGATATTGGTGGTGATGGACTTGACCAAATCCAGACAATCCAAACCACATTAGATGAAGTTAACGGTGAATCAGTAGAACCGGATCTTGAATTAGGTGGAGATGGACAGAATGAAATTCAGACTATTCAAACTACATTAGATAGTATCAATGGTGAGGAAGTAGAACCTGATATAACCTTAAATGATGATGCTGAAACTCAAATTGACAGTATTAAGACTGATTTGGAGGATATTAATGGTGAAACGGTTACTCCGGAGGTTAATGTTGATGGCGATGCTATAACAAACTTACCAGCTATAAGGGATGATATAGAAAGTTTACCAGCCACTCAAGAAATTGAATTAGATCTTACAGGAGATGTTGAAACTCAATTACCAGCAATAAGAGATGATGTAGAGAGTTTACCAGCCACACAGAGTATTGAGATTGAAGAAACCGGAAATGCAGATTCTCAAATTGAAACAATTAAAGACGATGCCGAATCCATACCTACTACTATAGATATTGATGTTGAAACTGATGCTGGTGATGCTGATAGCCAACTAGAAAATACTAAAAATGATGCTGATGATTTAAGTAATTCTGAAGGCGATGCTGGTCAAGCGGGTGAACAGGCTGGAAGTGATATTAGCGATGGTATGGGTGTAGCAGCTACTGGAATAACAGCGGTTAGTGCAGAAGCGGAAAATTTGACACAGCAATTATATGAAGATCAAACCGCTATGCAACAATTAGCAATATTCACCGGTGAAACCAATCAGCAGATGACTACATTAGTTAATAATGTTACAAGTGCTTCCGTTTCTCAGCAATATGCTGAACAATATATTCAAACACTCATGCAGTTAGGAGTTCCTAATGATTTACTTCAGAAAAATGCGGAGGAATTAGCTAAAATCGGAGAAGCCACAGGCAATGACGCTGAAACTACCTCAGCTTTCGCTCAGACTGTGGTGGCGTTGGGTGGTGATGCTCAGGATATGGGTGATTATCTTGGAATGGCTGGGTATGAGCAGCAGAACTTCGTAGGAGGTCTTCAAAACTTCTCGCAGATGGCACCGATGTTCGCTGTTCAAATGAGTGCGATGGGATTTAGTACGCAACAATCAGCGGTGATAATGGCTGATATGAGTCAGAAAACCGGTGGAACTAGAAAAGGAATGATGGCGTTAATGACCGCTGCGAATGGAAGCGGAGCTGCTTTATTAAACGAATTGAATACTACTACTCCAGCAGTTAATACTCAAGCGGATTCTTTCGGTAACTATACGAATAAAGTTAATGAAGCATCATCTGCAGATGAGAACAATCAATCATGGGTAGCTCAACTACAAACAGAGTATACTAAACTAATGCTTACTTTAGGAGATATCGGACCAGAGATTCTCACAATAGCTGGAGCTATTGGTACGTTGGTTGCAGGACCATCAGCGGCTGCATGGCTTGCTGATAAACTATTCCAAACGGATTTCCAAACTGCTTATAATGATTGGTTAAAAACTAAATTAGAGCCAGTTACAGATTTGATGAAAAGTGCTTTGCAGAAAGCAGGAGTAGATATAGGCGATTCCGCAGAAGATGCAGGTAAAACAGTAGATAATGATGTAGGAAAAGCAACAGAGGATATGGGGAATAGTTTTAAAAGCGGTTTTAATTATGTGAATGAAACTATTGAGAATGCTGGAGATGAATTAAATTTCAGCGATATAGGTGAAAGATTTGATACTGACTTTGTCGATGTTGGAAATGGTATAAAGAGTGGAATTAGTGATATTGGTAGTACAATTAAATCAGGATTAGGAAATGTTGGGAATACAGTTACAGACGGTGCAAATTCGCTTAAATCTGATTTTGATTATATTGGCAGCTCAATTAAAACATCAATTGGTGACTGGAAAGACGGTTTTTCAGGTGCTGATGATGGCGTTATCGACATGTTCAAGAATTTAGATGGAACATGGGAAGCTCAATCTCCAAATTTCTTAGAGAAAATTGTAACTTTCGGTAAGAATATTACCGGAGATTTAACAGATGGAATTAATCTTCCAGATTTATCCAGTTTAGGAGGTAAAATTCCGGATAGTTTAACGGAAGGAATAGGTTCTAAAGTTGGAGATTTAATTCCCGGTGTTGGTGAAATATTAGCTGTGGTTACTACCGGTATTCAGGGAGTTTATGGTTATACTCAGAATACGAAGGAAGGACCAATAGGGGTTATGTTAGGTCTGTGGGGATTATCATTACCAGCTCCTTTAGAGAAGATTGAAAGTTTATTAAGTTCGGATAGTATTTTGTCAGGTCTTTTAGGACCAGGTCAGGGGGAGAAAATAACTAGTCAGCTTAATCAAACTTTCAATGTTCCTATAATGAATGCTTTAAATCCGATTCCAGGAGAGGTTGAAAAAGATTTAAGTGGAATACCATCAGCAATAACTAATGCTTTCAAAGGAAGTGGTGGTAATCCGTTAGCTGGTTTACAAACTGATTTCGATAACGGACTTAACGGTATTAAATCAGATGTAACCGGTTTTGTTAGTTGGATTAGCGGAGAACCTATGAAGATGACTTCATGGAAATGGAGTAATGTAACTGGAAATATAGGGGATATAATAGGTGGAATAGAGAAGGATTTAGGTGGATTACAGAGTTGGGTAACTAGTTTTAAATTACCGTCCAGTTATCAGTTAGGACAGGATTTAGTAGTAGGATTAACTGATGCTGTTTGGGGAATAGTAGATGCGGTTAAAGATATTGAAGGCGGATATAATGATTTAAAATCTTTCTTAGGAAAACTGCCTAGTGAAATATCAGCCGATGCGAATAATATTTGGAAAAGCATAACCGGTGGATTAAGTGAAGCCGAGAAAGATATAACCGGCGGTATTAAAACAGTTGAAGCCGATTTTACAAACTTTGAGAGTGATATTAAGAAAATACCTAGTGAAATAGAAGCTGATGCTAAAAATATTTGGAATGGACTGGTAGCTGGATATAATGATGTTAAAGCAGATATATTTAATATACCTAATGAGATTAAAAAGGATATAACCGATTTTGAAAGTTGGCTTACCGGTATTCCGGGGCAGATTGAAACTGATGCAGAAAATATTTGGAAAGGATTTGTTACTGGAATAAAAAATGAAGAATCAGCCATAGAAACTGAAATAAGTAATTTAGAAACGGATTTCTGGAATGATGTTAAATGGATTGAAGATTTACCAGATGAAATGTTAAAATATGGAGAAGGGGTTATAACTGGTTTTATTCAGGGAATGGAAAACAAAGTTCCCGGATTAAATCAAGCATTAGCAGCTTTATCCGCATTATTTCCACATAGTCCTCCAGAAACAGGACCATTAACTGATGTAAATTCAGATAATATGACAAATTATGCAGATACATTGATGAATGGATTCATAACCGGCGTAACGAATAATATAACTGGAGTTTTAAATGCTTTAAAAACTATTGCTAGCTTATTCCCTCACAGTCCAGTAGAATCCGGACCACTGGCGGATGTTACTCCTGCGAATATGACTTCTCTCGGTATAGATTTAATGGGTGGATTAGCATCTGGAATAACCAGCGGATCGAGCCAGGTTACTTCTGCCCTTCAAACGGTGCAATCCACTGTTAATAATAATTTAAATAGTAGCTCCGGTGGTTCCAGCAGTAATTCCACATTAATTAGTGATGCAACCACGGCTTCTAGTGCGGTCAGCCAATTAGCCACCGCAGCCCAAACCGCCAGCGGAGCATTAATTCAAACAGCAACCACCAGCACATCTGTGGCAAGCAGTTTAAATCAGTTAATAACGAATACTGCAACTCCGATTTTATCCGCAATTGAACAAGCGAATGTAGCTGCGAATGCGGGAGCTACTACTCAACAAGTAACAGTGAATTTCCATCCTAATAGTATTCAATTACCGGAGGGAGTTACACCTGATTCAGCGAGAGCTATTGCAGGAGCTTTCGGAGATGAAGTAGCGAAAAGAATAAACAGAGGAGCAATCAGCAACGGTTTGAAACCTTATAGTATTTATAATAATCCTAATTTGCATAAATAAATAAACTTTTTGGAGGAAGAAAATTATGGGAAGTTACAGTATATATTTAGATAACAAAATTTTAGGACATATTGTCGGTAAAGCAGCATATACTATGCCAGAAGCGTTTTTAGCAGTCAGTACAGCTAATCCTACCAACAGTGGTTCAGGATTAGCTGAACCGGTGGGTAATAGTTATGCTAGAATAGCTACTGCTGCGGGTGATTGGAATACTCCTACTAGTGGAGCGATAAGTAATGCGAATGCTTTTAATTTTCCCGCTGCAACCGGAGCATGGGGTACAATAGCTTACTTTGCTTTAATGGATGCTTTAACTGCTGGAAATGTTTTAGCTTATGGTCAATGCCTCNNAATTTAATCATTCTTTTTTGTTATTATAAATCTTTTTGAGTGAATAAAATATGCCAATATCAATCTCAACAATCCAACCTTATAATCAGGTTAGTGGAGGAGCAGTAGGTTATGATTCTACAACTAGTTTAAGTGCTTTATATATTCAAGCAGTTTTAAATAATTTTGAGGGAAGAGTTAATAGACCTATAACTCAATCAGTGGGTAGATGGGATATTAATTTCAGATTGGATAATTCCGGTTCTAATTTTTTTGAATATATATTTTTATCAAGTTCAAGTAATTCTCCAGTCAGCGGTTATGCATTACGAGCTATTGTAGGTTCACCTAATACAGCAGCTTTGATTTCAATTGATGGAAGTTATAATGAAACCGTTTTATTAACAACTACATTGAGCAATCCGAATGCTGCTCATACAATGAGCGTTAGTCGTGATGTTGA
>PMWA01000112.1 GCA_003166335.1 Methanobacterium sp.
ATTATTCAAGTTTAATTTGATTCCACCAACATCATATTTATGTGAAATTTGTTTGGCTACTATTTTCATAACTAATGGATATCCCATTAATTCGGCACATTCTACTGTCTCTTCAATGCTTGTTGTAATTGCAGTTCTAACCGTTGGAATTCCATATGCTTTTAATATATCAAATGATTCANNCAGAGTATATATACCTTTATTCTTTGCATCTTCAACTATATTTTTAACAGCATCTTTATCAACATCGAACTGAGGAGGTAAGGGATATTCTTGATTCTTAATAATATTGTAATCATATAAAGCTTTCAAGGTTTTTACAGCTGTTGTAGGATACAAATAATTAGGAACCTTTTCTTCATCAAGAACTCTTTCAGCATCTGCGCAGCGTGTTCCTCCAAAGAAGCTGCATAAAACAGGTTTTTCAGATTCAATGGCATAATTAGCTGCAACTTTAGCACATCCTTTAAGATCTGTAACAGACTGGGGTGTTACTAAATAAATTATTCCATCCACATTAGGATCCTTTAAAACAATATCAATAGCAAATGCACATCTATCAGGACTAGCATCACCTAATACATCAACCGGATTTTTAACACTTGCACTTTCAGGTAATCCGTTTTTTAGCTTTTCTTTAGTCTCAGAAGTAAGTATAGCTAATTCAAGACCATTATTAATTATAGCGTCTGTGGTCATAATTCCTGGACCACCGGCATTTGTAACTATGGCTATCTTATTTCCCGGTGGACTAGGAAATAATGTTAAGGCTCTACTGTAATCCATCATTTCCTCAAGAGAAAAAGCACGTAAAATTCCACATTTGGTGAATGCTGCTTCATATGCAGATTCTGAACCAGCAATTGTACCCGTATGAGATGTGACGGCTTCAGATCCCATAGAAGTCGTGCCAGATTTTATAATAACAACCGGTTTTATCTGGGAAACTCGTCTACAAACTTCTATAAATCCAGAACCATCAACAACACCTTCCAGGTATGCAGTTATTACTTTGGTATTTCCATCTTCTATGAAGTTTTCCAAACAATCATTTTCATTAATTCCTGCTTTATTTCCAAAACTGATAATTCTAGAAAATCCGATATTATGTTTGTCAGCATAATCGAGAATAACTGACATGATAGCACCGGATTGAGTCATGAAAGCTATATTACCTTTTGCTGCGATTTCAGAAGCAAAAGAAGCATTCATATCATTGTATGTATCCATTATACCTAAACAGTTAGGACCCACAAGATTAATATCATAATTTTTGCATATTTCCACTATTTGCTTCTCAAGTTCAGCCCCTTCACTATTAACCTCTTTAAACCCGGCGGATATTACCAGAAGATTTTTAATTCCAGTTTTTGCACATTCTTCAACTGTTACTGGAACTAAATGAGCAGGTATGACTATAACTGCAAGATCCACATAACCATATTCTTTTATTGACTTATAAGCAGGAATTCCAAGTACTTCACCACCTTTAGGATTTACAGGGACAATATCACCTTTATAATAACTCAAAAGAGACATCATTAGATCATATCCAATTTTACCTTTCTTATGCGATGCACCTATTACTGCAACTGATTTAGCATTGAACATATCATCAAGCATAACTTTTCACCATTTTTTTTATAAAACTAGATATTTGCAAAATTCCTAATAATATGAAGTCATTTTTAGTATTCTAAAATCATTTAACTCTTTTTTATGACCTTTATGATATCATATTTTATTATATAGTTTTTTATTTATAAAAAAAAAATTTCATCGAGTTAATTTTGATTGAATAAAAAGATTTATTATTCAAAGTAAACCTTAAATCAGAACTCCATATTTATTTTTACTAAACAAGAAGTCTGTAAAATATTTTGTTATTTATTAAATCATAAAAATAAGTTTAGTATAAGATATATAAAAAAAAATAGAAATGGTATTTATTTTTATATGTTTATCCAGATTTTATTCAAATTTTTTAAGAAAAGGCTGTTATTGTAATTGTTCCATTCGCTGAAACATCCAATACCGCAACACTTTTGACACCATTTGATAATAAATTGAGGCTTCCTTGAGTTGAGTTCACTGGTACAGTTCTAAGGTCAGTATAGTTATTTCCATAATCTATTGTTTGACCTTGTACTGGAATGAAGTCTAATGTTATGAACTGAAAATAGCTTGTGGAATTAGTTGTATTGGTTAGATTACTATAATTAACTTGTACACCAGTAGTTCCTTTTGGTAATATAATATAATTAACTGTTTCAGGATTTGCTGCTGAGGTTGTAAAATTGGCTGTCCAAGTGCCAATTACTGTTTGATTTAGCGAGCTATATGCCCAACTAACTGCTGTGATTCCTAAAATTATTATTATAATGATAATAGGAAGTGTCAATTTTTTTTTATTCATACCCTGTTTTTTTATTTTTGATACTATTCATGTTTTCCCTTTTTTAATATTATTTTCATATTGAAAGACACTTTAAAACATAATAAGGTACAACCTTAAAAAAAAACAAGCTGGTAAATTACTAAGCATGAAAAAAATCTCTACCGATTTTTAAAAAAATAGGTAATGCATTTTTTTTATTTTAGATACTTAGATATAAATTCTGGAATTTCACCAGTTAACTTATAGTTTTCTTTTATTACACTTTTTATTTCTCTTACTCTGTAATCTCTAACAATTGTCAAATCCTCTGTTAAATCACTAAACGAGATAGTATCTGCCATGAGAAGCCTAAGTTCAGTGATTTGTTCAGGAGAAAGAGTAACACCTTCCTTTAAAGATTTAGTACATTTTGATAAAACACTTCTAGAATAATTTTCTAGATAGATCCAATTCGCATCATCAGTATAGTATATATTAGCCATTTTTTTACACCTCTTAAATCATGATTACTATTTTTTTTAAAATTATTTGAACATTTTTTTTAGTCAATATATTTAATTTTATTTCTAATTAAAAAAATTTTTATTTACTGACCCATAAAATTTCTTCTCTTAAATAAGCATAATAAAAATACTGTTCGGTGATAATGGTTTATTTCCTGTTTATAAATCCGTACATATCTTCTATGTTGCTTGATTTGAGTATTATTCTTTTGTATTCAAGGGGGTATTTTGCTAATTTTTTCTTTACTCCGGTTTCTGTGTTCACTAGTTCGGCATATAATTCATTATTAGTAATACATATTTGATTGTAGGAGGGAATGTTTTCACCGTGTAATCTGCGGGTGGTGGCAGTTCCCGAATTTAATTTGATCATATTCTCAAGTCTCCAAGCGTGGGGGACGTTTTTATGACCATTAAGGATTAATTCTACTTTATGATCCATTAAAAACTTTAAGAAGGTCTCCTGCGTCGAGTAAAATGTTTCGTTCACGGCCGGTTTGGGGTATGGGTAATAGGTGATGGTGGAAGGTAATTATTTTTCGCATATATTCTGGTGTTTTATTTAGCTGGTTATTAAGCCAATCTAATTTGTCTAATCCTATTTGTCCGTCGTGTATATCTGGTTCGGAGGAGTCTAGGCCGATAATTACGAATCCACTTTTCTTATCTTTATGAATAAATTTACTTGTACTAATATATTTTTTGAAATGTATTAATCCTACGTTACAAGCTTCATGGTTTCCGGGGACTATATAAGTTTCGGTTATGGATTTTAATTCATCTATAAATTCTCTTGCATTTTCATATCATCAATATATCCCAGTGCGGTTAATCTCCAGCAATTATTATTAAATCAGGATTTTCATCCATAATCTGCATTTTTACATTATTTTTAAGATCTTCAGAGAATTTGTATTCACCAAAATGTAAATCTGATAATTGAATTATCTTCTTCTCCATAAACTTATTCCACTCCTATATTTTTTTTCTAAAAATCTTAAATTATTTTTCTAATATTTTTTTGTTAATTTCATTATTTGATTTCAAATCTTATAGGATTTCCTAATTTTCATATAATATTGTAGTACTTATAATGTTAATTAAATCATTATTAGTATAATAATTTTAGGGTCCTTGGAGTCGCTGAGTGTCCAATGTAAATGAAATTATGGATATTATTGTCATTTAAAAATGATTTAACATTTTATAGAACATGAAAAATGATAGAGTTAACTAAAAAAAAAATTTATAAAAATCCTTAACTAATCGGTCATTTAGTACTTTATTATAGTAAATAAACAAAAAATTTTAAAGTATTTTTAAATGAATAACTATTTTTATGATAAACTTATTTAATAGTTAATAAAAAATATGCTACTATTTAGGAGGTTTTTAGGAAATGAATAGATTAGTTTTGGTTTTAGGTATTCTGATAATTATATTATCAGCTGCTGCCGGAGTTTTTTATTATATGAATATTTCTTCAGCAAGTCATTATAGTAATGGAAATATATCATTTAATTATCCTAATAATTATGTTTTAGATACGCAAGCTGTGGGGACTGAAAATACAAGTGAATACTTTGCCATCGCCGTTGATGCACCAGATAATACTTCTGCCATAGTTATTTATCAAATACCCCTTACATCAACTGTGAATGAAACTCTTAATATAACTCAACCCACTACTACAACAACTACGTCTAATTCGTCAACTGGAAACATTACTAATTCATCCACTAATAAAACTAATTCGTCAACTGTAAACCCCACATTAACTACTAATATTACAAATAGCACAATTTTGGCGACGGTGGATAATTTACAACTATTCCTATCCCAACTTCAGAGTAGGGGTGGCAATCCAGTCCAATCAATTAAAAATAACTACACTTATTATATTACTGGCACATTACAGTCTAGTTATGCTAATTATAACGTCACACGCAGAATTATATCATCAATTCCCTTAACAGTTAACGATACTGTCATAGTAAAGGGAGGGTACCCTAACTTCTATGTAATAGAATATTTGAGTTCTGATAACTCAGCAAGTGCTAGCAAAGCTTATTCAATGATAACTAACTCATTTAACATTGGAAGCTAAAAAAAATGAATTAAGTATATATTTATTTTTTTTAAGTAAATTTTTTTTTAATCAAAAAATTTAAAAGTATAGCATCCCATAATAATTAAATATAAAAATCTAAAATCAAATAATAAAATGGATAAAATAAAATATAAGGAAAATAAAATAATTAAACTTATTTAACGATATATACTAGTGTTGAAAATACTAATTCACTTTCAAAATGGATTTGTTTATATTTAAGTCTGAAATTAATCATAAATACTGGAAAATTTTTTTTTAAGGTTTTGTTAAGATGAATAAAAATTCATTGCCGTCCATTTTCATTTCACATGGTGCTCCCACTTTACCCCTAGATAGCATACCTGCCAGAGAATTCTTAAAGGAATTGGGTTCTATTTATCAAAATATAAAAGCAATACTCTGCATATCTGCCCACTGGCAAACATCCATTCCTACAGTCAACTCATTGGAGAAACCAGGAACAATCCATGACTTTTATGGATTTCCAGAAGAACTCTACAAAATAGAATATCCTGCTAAAGGCAATCCTGAACTTGCAGAATACGTATCAGATTTAATTCAAGATAAGGGCATATATTGTGATATTAACCATGAGCGAGGATTGGATCATGGCACATGGGTGCCTATGATGTTAATGTTCCCCCATGCTAATGTCCCAGTAGTCCAACTTTCCATCCAAAACCATCTCGACCCAATACAGCACTTGAAAGTCGGTCGAGCTATAGAAGAGTTGCGTAATAATAAAATCCTCATCATAGGAAGTGGAGGGGCGGTCCATCCATTAGGATATTCTGGATTCAGATTTGGAAGTAAAACTGATCAATGGGCTTTAGAATTTGACGATTGGCTAACTGATGCAGTAATCCACGGTGATGAGCGACTATTAATTAATTATCGTAACTTTGCACCTTATCCTGAACGAGCCCATCCTTATCCTGATCATTACATGCCATTAATTACAGCTTATGGCGCTGCAGGAAATGGGGCTAAAGGCAAAGTAATTCATCACAGTTGGTATGCTGGTGACCTGGGAATGGCAGCATATCAGTTTCAAGACTCTTCTATAATAAATTAAAGGTTTTTTAGAATAAATACTTCTAAAATTGTTAAAGGAGGATTTTTTTTAAATGTCAATATCTAAAGAAAAAAATATTATAAAAACTATTTCACCAAAAAATGCATTTAAATTAATCGAAGAACACCAAAATGACTCTAATTTAGCTATTCTTGACATTAGACCTCAAGATGAATTTGAAAGGGAACATATCCATGGGGCAAATAATTTGGATTACGATGGACACGAGTTCAGGAAAAAAGTAGATAAATTAGATAAAGAAAAAAATTATCTCATCTATTGTAGAAGTGGAGTGAGAGGAGAATATTTCATGGGAATAATGAAAGAATTAGGTTTCCATCAAGTTTACAATATTTTAGGCGGTTTTGTAGGTTGGAAAATAAGCAAACTTCCCCTTGAAACCTAATTTAAATTAAAAGGAGTTTTTTTTTTAATGATGGAATATAAAGAAATAATTACTAGGAAGGAAGATTCATTTTGGTTAGAAACATCTCCTAAAACAAATTTTCCTATGCTAGAGGAAGGTTTAAAAGTTGATGTAATTGTGCTTGGGGGTGGTATTGCGGGTATTACAACCGCAACGTTACTTAAAGAATCCGGACTTAATGTGGCGGTTATTGAATCTGATCGGATTGTAAAAGATGTAACTATAGGTACTACGGCTAAGATAAGTGCAGCACCTAATATAGTTTATGCTGACTTAATATCTAATTTAGGTGAAGATAAAGCTCATAAATTCGTAATTGCTAATATAAAATCAGTGGAGAAAATAGCGAATTTGGTTAGAGATAAAAATATAGACTGTGATTTCCATCGTCTACCCCTGTACATTTATACGGAGTTAGATGATAAAGTTGAAACACTTCAAAGGGAATTTAAAGCTGCTAAAAAATTAGGATTAAAAGTTTCCTGTACTAAAGATGTTCCTTTAACTTTTAAAACAAGTCCTGCTCTAAAATATGAGAACCAAGCTCAATTTCATCCTCGTAAATATCTCTTATCACTTGCTGAGGATTTGCCTGGTAAAGGTAGTTATGTCTTCGAGAAAACAAGAGCCATTACAATTAAAGAGGGTGAAGTTAAAGAAGTTTTTACTGACCATGGCTCTATTAAAGCTTATAAAGTCATAGTTGCAACCCATACACCAATATATGACCCTGATCGACTCTCTGAACATTTGCAACTAGCCAGATCCTATGTGTTAGGATTATATTCTAAAGAAAATTTTCCTGATGGGATTTTCGTAGATTTTGACCCAGTAC
>PMWA01000019.1 GCA_003166335.1 Methanobacterium sp.
AGAATTGGTTTAATATTATTAGGAATATGGAGTATTGGAGCATTTATTCTTGCTTTCTTCCCTGCAGATTTAACTCCTCCTGCTACAATTCATGGAACAATTCACATTATTACAGCACTTGCGGCTTTTCTAGGAGGTTGTCTTGGTATTCTTGCACTTTCACTTCGCATGAGAACTGACGATGAATTTAAAGGTATAATAAAAATTGCACTGCCATTAAGCATATTTTCCGTTATCAGTTTAGCTTTTTTACCACTTCCTGTAACTGGATTAATTGAAAGAATATTTTTAGCTTCGGTACTTCTTTGGATGTTAATTATTTCCATTTACCTATTAAAGAAATAAATAAACTGTGTAATATCTATATAAACGATCATTTGTGGACTAAAAAATAGTTTAGAGTATAAACTAAATAAAAAAATAAATTAAACTTATTGAAGTATTTTCCTAACAAAATATATGGATTTAAATGTAATAATTCAAGTAGGTGATAAATCATGGATAGTAAAGAAAAAGTAATTAAAGCTTTCAAAGAATCTGAAGAACCTTTAAATGCCACTAAAGTTAGTCAAATCTCTGGTGTTGAGAAAAAAGAAGTTGATAAAATTATGAAGGAACTTAAAAAAGATGAGACTATTTATTCTCCTAAAAGGTGTTATTGGACCTTAAAATAATAATATACAATATTTTTTTTTCTATTTTGAATCTTCTATTTACCGGTTTCTTTTTTGTTTATATCAAACTATCACTAGCCATAGACTGTTTTTTCCCAGCGGAGAATGGTGATCTGTGTAGATGATAGGGAGTATCTATTAAAAGCTGTTTATGAACTTATACGTTATTTATTAATTCTATCATGGTTCCAAGCGACACAATCCTCCTAATACTGTTTGAAATTTTTTTAATGGTTTATAAATATTTAAATCCTACACAAACAAATTATTAAAGGTGATATTATGGATAAGAAAACTAATGATTTAATGGAGAAGTGTAAAAATATCGAAGAAGGTACTGTCATGGACTCTTGTAAGGTTATGTTGGAGGTTATGGCTAAAAAAGACGTAAAATTAGAAGATAAATCAGATGAAACCTATCTGCATATGGCGGAAAATCTTTCACCCAAAGACGTTCCTAAAGTTCTTGAACTAGCCTTAAAAGTGAGAGAAAGTGGTGAAATTAAAGATACGGAACTTAAAAATACTGCAAGCAAACTTATAAGAGCTATAGAAATGAGTTAGTTTATTATTTATTAATTTAATTCTTCTTCAAATTTATTTTTTTTACATCTTATTTCCTTCATATATAAGCCTATTGATCTTTTTTTAGTCGGTATTTAGACCGTATGGTCTAGACCACCATGTTTATATACCTTTAAGAATCAACAACCATTTGATATTGAATTTAAGTTTGTTTAATGATTTAAAGTAATTAAAACTTGCAATTGTAAAATAATAATAGAGGTAAATTTAAATCAAAGAAAATCATTTGAAAGGAAGAATGAACTTGTAGAAGCTGCTTTAGATGAGTATACCATGAAAAGCTATGAAAATGCTTCATTAAATAAAATAATCAAAAATATAGGCATCAGCAAAGGCACATTTTATTACCACTTCCAAGATAAAAAGGGCACTCTATATTTTTACTGGATTCTGCTTACAAAGCTCAGATGGAGTTTGTGAACAAGCTTATGAAAGAATTAAGTGAAGATTTTAAAGAAAAAGATTTTTTTGATATGCTAAAGCTACACACTCAAATAGGCGTTGAATGTGCCATAGCTTATCTTAAATACCTGAAACTAATAATCAGGTATATGAAAGAAACGGAAACCCTAGAGAACAAGCAAATTCTTGGATAAATAAATGTAATTTATCATGAAAAACCAGATGGAACTTACAGATCGATTAGATTAAGTCATATTTTTGAGTATCAAAATAGACTTCCACAATATGTAAGCCATACTGTTTTATTAGTAAAACAAAAATATAAAAATCAGTGTAAAAAAAAATTAAATTGCTCTTTAATCCTTTATTATAATATATTCTGAATAAAATTATTTTAATTATTAACTAATATAAATTTAAAAATAATCTAGCAGTCTTAAATTAAAAATACATAACATTTTTTTCGTAAAACAACATATTACATTAATTGTAGTTTATATTCATTTATAGTGAAGAACATAACTTATTAAACTTATTCATATGTACATATTATAAATTTATCTTTAATCTAGGTAAAAACCCCAGCTTAGAATCACCTTATTCAAAAATTTATTAAGTAAATAGTTTAAAACCTTTGGTACTTCACTATAATCTGATTTTTTTGAGATTTATTATATAAAGACCATTCTTGGCTAAAGATATCACATTTTAACGTAGTACTAGTCCTCTTTTAATTTTGCAAAAATTATATATGCATACAATTAAAAACTTTTTAATATAAATTTGGTGGGGGGGAATATATGTGAAATTGCCAAAAAAGTTTCAAATAGGGATATTAGTTTTTGTTATTTGTTGTGTTTTGGCTGTATCTGGATGTATTACTATTAACACTGGTTCAAGTAATACTAGTTCAAACACATCCAGTTCAAGTAATACCAGTGCAAACACATCCACTTCAAACGATGTTGTTGCTGTTATAAATTATTCTGGTAGTTGGAGTGGTGTAATAAGTGGTCCGTTTGTATCTCGCAATGTAGAGGGTACTGGAGATCAATCGTTTAATTTAGGTAATATATCTGGTTATATAACAGTTAGTGCCACGAAAAAAGACAGTGGTGGAACTTTAACCGTTTCTATAGAAAAAGGTGGGAAAACTCTCGGATCTCAAAGTACCTCTTACGCATATGCCGGAACCAGTATAACTACAAATGTCTAGAATAAATTAATTTATTCTTTTCTTTATTTTTTTTAGTTATTTTAATCTTCTCCAATTACTTATAAAATCTATTTTTTTGAATTTAAAAAAATGATAAGTGAAATATTTCATAACTATAATTTAAATCGTCTTTTTTTAAGCTTTTAAAATGGCTTACCTGTATAATATTTTAACTGTTTTGGGGTGTAATTCCTTTTTATTTGAATAAAAGATTTTATACAAAGACATATATGCAACATTCATATTAGTTTATATTATAAATAATACCATCAGTTTCTTTGTTAATTTGTTGCCCGCTGATTAATGATTTTAGGGGGTTTAATTTTTTTGTCTGGTAAAGATGATAAGAATAAATCAAAGGATGAGGAAGTCGGACCACGGGGACGTAGATTTCTTAAATGGTGGATTATAGGGATTATACTAATTTTTTTATTGTTGGGTAGTTATATGGCTGGGAGTGTTTATGAAAATAAGCAATCAGCCAACGTGTTACATACGGAGATGATGGGTCCCAATCTTACTGAACCAGGACTCACTGCAGCAAACTTTAATTTAACATCCAACAGTACGCCGACTAAGATAGTTTCTGGTATTTATGTGGATCGTATTAAAGATCTGTCTTTATCAGATAGTTCTTGGACTGTTGATTTTTATGTTTGGTTCAAATGGAATGGTAGTGATGTTAGTCCTGGAGAAAACTTCCAGGTTATTGATGGATCTATACTAAGTAATGATTTGGTGGATAATTATACTAATGGAACTGAGCATTATGAGATATACTATGTTTCAGCTAATATATCTGACTTTTTTGACATTTCAAACTTTCCTTTAGATAATCAATTTCTCTACATTGAAATTGAGGATAAAAAAGATGCAAGACAGGATCTAATCTATGTACCTGATAATGAAAGTTCTGATATTAACCCTAATGTGATAGCGCAAGGTTATAACATTAGTAAGATTTCGGTTATCGAAAAACCTCATATTTACAATTCAAGTTTCGGAGACCCCCGCATTGAACAAGAGCCGACTTCATATTCACAATTAAGAGACGGTATCGCTTTGTCTAGGCCAGATCTGGGATTTTATTTCAGGTTATTCATCGGATTGTTCATAGCTGTTGCAGCGGCATTGGTGGCTTTATTTATCAAACCTACCATAGCTGAGCCCCGTTTTGGACTGGGAGCAGGTGCTTTGTTTGTGGCAATTGCGAACAATATCATAGTCTCTGGTTTAATACCAAAAACAGGAGTCTTAACCCTGGCTGATATGGTGAATGACTTAGGATTGCTAGTGATTCTCATAACCCTTATAGAGTCTACTATATCATTACATATCTATGATGTGAATGGTGAAAAATACTTATCAAGAAAACTAGACCGATATTCATTTATCACACTGCTTTCAATTTATATAATTGTAAATGCAGTGATAATAATTGCCGCAATGTAAAAATTTATAACTTCATTATAAAACCTTAGATTTAATTTTTAATAATTCAGGCAGTTTTTACTAATAATAAATGTCGATAAGATTAGTTGAAAACACATTTTGGGTCATATAATTTTTTCATCAACTTATCTTAAAATATTATAATTCATTTATTTATCTATTTAGATATATTAGTGAAATATTTACATCTTTATGTTAGGTATGATGTAGATTTATGGATATAAACGTATTATAAGTATTATTTTGATTGAATTTATAATTATCATGGTTTTTTATATATTTTCATCAATATTTTTGGGGGTTTTCTTCAACCTAAAATGAAGATAAAAGATTTAATGGTCGTCAGATTTTAAAAAAACAAATTTATTGGAAAATGAAATGATCATCTTTGGATTTATCTGCAATATTGGAATTTATTCACATTAATTTGAATAAATTTAACTATTACTATATCACATATATTTAATTAGAGATTAATATTCATATAATTTTAATAGAAATTTTTTTTTTTTGGTATCAGAATTAAATATTTAATATTGATGGAAACGGTGAAAGTGAAAATGGATGTCAGATTATAAGATCTTAATTGTTGAGGATGAATTTATCGAGGCTATGAGTTTTGAGGAATCTTTGAACTCCTTCGGCTATGATGTGATAGGTATTGCTTCAACCGGAGAAGAAGCTATAGAGAAAGTGACTGAACTTAAACCTGATCTAGTTTTAATGGATATTGTTTTGAATGGAAAAATGGATGGGATTGAAGCTGCAGCTCAAATTAAAAAGAATTTTGATATACCGATGGTATATATTACTGCACACCTCGAAGGAAGTGTAGTTAATCGTGTTAAGCTTACATCACCCCATGGTTACATAATAAAACCTTTTAATAAAACAGAATTGAAAACTACTATTGATTTAGCGCTTTACAAGCACCAAATGGAAAGTAAATTAAAATTAAGTGAAGAGAAATATATAACGCTTTTTGATGCTGATCCTGATTATAATCTTCTTTTAGGGACCGATGGGATAATTCAAGATGTAAATGATGCTACAACCGTTATAACTGGCCTGTCTAAAGAAGAGTTAATTGGTAAACACTTTACTGACTTAAAGATTATAAAAAAAGAGGATATGCCTTTCCATTTAGATAAGATTAATCGTTTATTGGAGGGGGAGTCTGTAAAACCGTTTGAATACCAATTTATCGATAAAGACGGCAATATACTTTGGGTTTCAATTCATTTAAAACCAATAATGAAAGATGAAAACATCTCATCTATTTTAGGGATCGCTAGTGATATAAACGAAGAAAAAGCGGCTGAATATTCATTAAAAGAATCTGAAAAGCGTTTATCGGATATTATTAATTTTTTACCTGATGCAACCTTTGCAATTGATAATAAAGGTAATGTGATAATTTGGAACCACGCCATTGAGAAAATGACGGGAGTTCCCGCCCAAAAGATATTAGGAAAAGGAAATTATGATTATGCGTATCCATTTTATGGAGAACATAAACCGATATTGATTGATTTAGTTTTAAAGTCTGATCCAGAAATTGAAGAGAAGTATATTTTCGTCAAAAAAATGGGACACACTTTATTAGCTGAAACAAATGCTAGTTTCAATGGAAGAAATCATAGGCTTTGGGCTAAGGCCGTGCCTCTTTATGATCATAATGGTAATTTCAACGGTGCCATTGAATCTATTCGTGATATTACTGACCGTGAAAAAGCTGAATTTGCTCTTAAAAAAAGTGAGAAACGCTTCAGGGCTGTTGCAGAGTCCGCTGTTGATGCAATTGTCACTACTGATGTGAATGGGATAATATTGTTTAGTAATGATAGTTTAGGAAATATTTTCGGATATTCCAAGGAAGAATTAGTGGGCAAGAATTTAAAGGTTTTAATGCCGGATAGATTTAAAAAAAATTATCTAAGTGAATTAGAGAGGTTTAAAGTTTCTGGAGAACATCGGCGTGTCGGGAAAACCTTGAAAACATTGGGATTAAGAAAGGATGGAACTGAATTTCCCTTTGAAATGTCACTATCCGCTTGGAGAACTCAAAAAGAATCATACTTCACATCTATCATAAGGGACATTACAGAACGTAAACAGATGGAAGATTCATTGAGAGTTAGTGAAAAGAAATATAGGAGCATTTTTGAAAATTCTGGTACTGCTATATTTATTGTTGAAGATGATATTATTTCAGAAGCAAACTCTGAAGCTGAAAATCTCACTGGATTCCGGCGAGATGAACTTGTGGGTCGGAAAAAATGGACTGATTTGGTAATTAGAGAGGAGCATGAAAAAGTAAAAAAAGATAGTATTGAAAGGAAAATTGATCCTGATTCAGTTCCTATAGATTATGAAATCAAAATAGAAGATAAATATGGTACTGTGAAAGATGTTTTAGTTAAAGTTTCTAATATTCCAGGTACGGAAAAATTGTTAATATCAAGCATTGACATCACTGAACGCCAGAAAACACAATCTGAGCTTTATCTGGCATATAAAGAATGGGAACAGACTTTTAATGCTGTACCTGATTTAATCACCATAATTGATAAAGATTATCGTTTCACTAAAATTAATAAAGCAATGGCTGACAGATTAGGTGTTGAGCCAGATGATTCTGTAGGTTTGATTTGTTATGATGCCGTGCACGGTTCTAATGAACCATATATTTTATGTCCTCACCGTAAGTTATTAAATGATGGTTTAGAGCATACCGTGGAGATCCATGAAGATCGTTTGGGTGGTGATTTTATTGTAAGCGTATCTCCTTTACATGACCCAGAAGGGAATTTAATGGGAAGTGTTCATGTCGCCCGGGACATCAATAAACTTAAAAATGTGGAAAGGGATCTTAGAAGATCTATTAATCAGAAAGATTTGTTAATTAAGGAAATCCATCATCGGGTTAAAAATAATCTGCAGATTATTTCTAGTTTGTTAGATCTACAAGAAGATTATGTTAAAGGTGATCTTAAAGCGGTTAATGTTTTACAAGAAAGTCAGAACCGTGTGTCATCGATGGCCATGCTTCATGAAATGCTTTACCAATCAAAAGATCTCAGTCAAATAAACTTTTCTGACTACATAAGAAACCTGGTTTCAAATTTATTTAACTCTTATAATATCAAAAAAAAGATTACACCTGTAATAAATGTTGATGATATTTACCTTAATATGGACACCGCTATCCCTTGTGGATTAATAATTAGTGAACTGGTATCCAACATCTTGAAATATGCATATCCTGGTGATAACGTTGGTGAATTGAATATATCATTTAGATCTCTTAATAATAGATTGGAACTAGTTATCAGCGATGAGGGGATTGGTTTCCCTGAAGACCTTGATTTTAGAAATATTGAATCATCTTTAGGTCTTAAGCTCGTGAATTCACTTGTAAAACAGTTAGATGGGACAATTGATCTGGATGTTAGTCAGGGAACTAAATTCAATATCAAATTTAACGAACTTAAATACAAAGAAAGAATGTAAAAAAAAGATTTGCTCTAGTTTTTAGATGAATGTAAATGTTTGAATGGTTAGTTGTTTATTATATTGTTTGATATTAATAATTGAATAGAATTATTCTTATATTTTGTATGATTTTTGAGTTCATTTTTTTGAAGTTTGGTCCCGGTTATTGATATATCGCGTAAGATTTAAAAATAAATTCTTTCTCAAAAAAAATTTGTTATAATGATCGATTAATTATTCAATTGGCTAAGGTAAATGATAAATTTTCATCATATTTGTTAAAAGTTTGATAATGGAACTACAAAAAAAATTGAAGTCATTTTTTTTTTAAATAAAGATTTATCCCGAGAATAAAGCGTTTATATTTGTATTATTTATCATTCACTTTCTTTTTACCCTATTTTTTATTTGCTTTCCTATTAGTCATCATTCTATCGAAGGATAGATAAAATTTGAAGACGGGAGGTAATATTTTAGTTAGAATATTTTCCATGTCATTTGATACATCATCTAATAGTTCCGTTATGGGTAATTCTTGTGGGCAGTGTTCCAGGCATTTCCCACATTTTATACATTGAGAGGCGTAACCTTTATTTATAATTCCTAATCCTATAGCATATTGTAATTGGCCATATCTTTTGTTTCCAAAGGTGTTTGCGGTGTCGTATAATTCGAAGCATCGTGGTATATCCACTCCCGCGGGGCAGGGCATGCAGTAATGACATCCAGTGCATCCGGTTTTCATTAATTCACGATATTTATCCTTAACTTTTCCTATTAATTCTAATTCTTCAGTTGTTAATGAATGGGGTAAGGATTCATCTGCGATGCGTAGGTTTTCTTTTATATGTTCTTCTTCATTCATTCCGGAAATGACGCAGGTGACTTCTGGATGATTTAGTACCCATCTTAATGCCCATTCTGGAGGTGTTCTTTTGATTTCTGATTGATTCCATAATTCTTCTATTTCAGCTGGTATATTTCGGGTGAGATTGCCTCCTCTGAAGGGTTCCATAACTATTACACCTAATCCTTTCGATGCAGCGTATTTTAAACCTTCTGTTCCTGCTTGATTTTCTTCATCTAAATAATTATATTGTATCATACAGAAATCCCAATTATAAGCATCCACTATTTCTTTGAAAGTATCTTTATCCCCATGGAATGAAAAACCAGCATTTAAGATTTTACCCTCTGCTTTAATTTTAGTTAAAAATTCCAACGCTCCAAATTCCAGCATTTTATTCCAACTGGAACTATTAAGTCCATGTAACATGTAATAATCAATATAATCTGTTTTAAAATTATCTAACTGTACTTTAAAGGTATTTTCCATCTCTTCGGGTTTATTAACATTCCATGGTGGTAGTTTTGTGGCTAATTTAACTTTCTCTCGATATCCATCGTTAAGAACTCGACCGACTAATGATTCATTCATGTAGGCTATGGCAGTGTCGATGTAGTTAACTCCATGGTCTATGGCATATCTAATCTGTTCAGTAGCTCTTTTTTCGTCTGTTCTACCATTTTTTGTTGGTAATCTCATTGCTCCGAAACCTAAAACAGATAATTCATCACCATTTTTTTCTATTTTACGATATAACATTTTTTTTCATCCCATTTTATAAAATTTTATTTTTATGATTGATTTTATTCCATGTTCGAGTAGAAGTTTTAATTAATGTTTAAGTTGAAATACCATCCCAGAAAAGTTCAAAAACTTGATCCAGTGTTTTTTCATTTAATTCTTCAGGATGTTTTCTGAAATAATTTACTGTTGATGTTATGTTACCCCAGAAGTAATCCATTGCGAATTCGAATGATATTTCTTTGATTTCATGCTTTTCAATACCTTTTATGTATGTTTCAATCATGCATTCTGTTTGAGTTTCAATCTGTTTCTTAGTGAGTGAAGTTATGTATGGTGAATATTGGAAGATGAGGATAAATTGAAACTTTTGTGGGTTTTTAGTGCAGAATTTCACTGATTTTAGCCATAAATTTTTCAGATTTTCTTTTATGTCTTTTTTATTGTCATAATTATCGTTGATTTCATTTAGCATGCTTTCTTTAGTAGAGAGATATAAACAGTTTATTAGTTCTTCTTTAGTTTTAAAGTAGTGAAAGAGAGTTCCTGTGGCTACTCCTGCGTTTTCAGCGATTTTTGCAGTGGATGTACCGTGGAATCCTTTATCTACGAAAAGGTTTAGGGATGCATCTAATATTTTTTGTTCTTTTTCTTTCAAAATATATGACACCTGATTTGATAATTTTAGGATTTATTTATTAGATTGATTAGTCAATTTATTATTTAAATGTTTAGTCCAATGGAATAATTATGAAATTTAAAAAAAATTATTTTAATTTATTTTCAAGTATCCCGCCTATAATTCCTCCTAAAATCCCAAAAACTACGAATATTAGGAATAATATAATCGTACTGTTTATGTCTATATAAAATGCTATGATAATGGCAGGGATTATCGATAAAAAACCACCATTAATTGCAGCATTTCTATAATTAGTATTTCCAATATAACCTGCTACTGCGCTGCTTATTATTTGTACAATTATAAGAGTTGAAGCAGTGGTTGCTAAATCTGTGTTTGTATTTATTAAGTGAGGCCCGGCAATTTCGGTGAATAAAACAATCCAAATGATAGTTCCAATAAAGACAGCAAGTATGTTAATTCCTTTAAATCGTCTTTTTAATATGTTATTTTCTTTTTTTAATTGACTTCCACAAGTTAGGCAGAATTCATCATTTTCATCATTTTCGGACATACATTTAGAACAGATAATCATTATACTCCCACGATTTCAATGGATAAAGGTTAAATTTTTTTAATATATAATTTTTTTCTAAAAAAATTCACGTTTTCGTTATAATTCATTTAGCTGAACTAATAATTTGGAAGTGATAATATAATTCCTTATCAATCTTACCTAACTGCTTCACAATAATCACCATTACAAAATCAAGCTTTATGTTGAGAAAAATAATTTAATCATAATATTTTCGTTTACCTTCTTTTTTCAGTTTAAATATATTAAAAGTTTTTTTTATTCATTAAACTTAATTAGGCTTATTTTATTGATTATTAACCAATTGGAAATTTCTTTATTGTTAAAGTGATTTAATATAAGCTTTTCTATTGGATTATAATGGCAAATATATCTTTTTGTTTAGTATACCAATTTTTTTTTAGTTTTTGAAATCTTTTAATCATTCACGATTGATTAAATATTACACGTAAGCAAGGTGAACTTTTTTTTATTTTGTTCAGTTTATCTTAGGAATGTAAATTTAACTCTTGCTGCGATAGCACCAACTGTATTTAAAACTTTTATAATTAGAGGTGGAGAATTAAAGATTTATAGTTAAGTATTTAATGTAATGTATTTCTAATTTAATTATTTGAAGTCTTAATTGATAGGGGGATAATAATGGGGAAGTCTATGGTGTCCGGTCAATATATTAGTAAAAGTCGTCTTGAGACATTGGTGGATGGAATATTTGCTATTGCTATGACCTTACTGGTTTTTGATTTACCTATACCTCATTTTAATTTACCATTAACTAATATAACATTTCAGAATTCTCTTTATAGTCTTTTACCTGTTTTCGTATCCCTGATTTTGAGTTTCATTTTATTGGCTGTTTTTTGGAGTATTCATCGCCGTATATTTAATCAGATAAGAGTGACAAACAGTATTTTATTGTGGATTAATATTATATGGTTGTTATTTATCGTGCTGGTTCCATTCACCTCTATTTTAGATGGGGAATATGGACCAGAATTCATTCTCGCGAGAGTTATTTTCAATGTTAATATGATTGGAATAGCTTTATTTCTTTTTTTGAACTGTTTCTATGTTAATCATAGTGATTTAATCTATGAAAATGCAGACCGTACGAAATTAATTTCAAGTGAAAGATCTAGTTTATTATTCATCGCTATTGCCGTAATTGCACTGTTACTTTCCACTATAACTGCCCAGTGGAGTTTAGTATACATACTCATCATCCCCTTGGAGTTATTAATAGATAAATTATAAAAAAATATTTAGAATCATTTATTAAAAAACCGGAAAAAGTATTTTTGAAATATTCTTATACAATTATAAAATTTCGAATAGACTTATAAAAATCGAATTTTAATATCATATTTTTATTAAATTTATCTTATCAAGTTAATAGTGCCTAATATATAAATTTCATTTCTTAAAAAAAATTGAAATAAAAAAAATAAAAATTGATCCTATCAGTTAAAAATATGATCTCTTAGTTCAAATGGAATGATGAGTAAGTAAACTAAGGTACTAAAACTAGGAATTATAAATGAAAGGAATAGTCCCACTACGGCGATTATAATAAAGAATAAAGTTGACTTTTCACTTGAGGCTAAACTGTTATGATCTGCATGTTCATTGATGAAATCACCACGATTTAGCATGTAGATATTTATGTAAAGAAGTGAAGCTATTCCCAACATGTTTATATTGAAAATAACATTAGAAATGATGAAATCTCCATATTCCCCGTTTAGAGATGCTGAAAATGGCACTAAAACAATGAATAATAACCATATAATATTTGTCCAAAGTAGGTAGCCATGCACAGTTTCTACTTGATTGTAAATACGGTGATGTATATTCCAGAACAAAGCCAGTAAAACGAAACTTAAAACCATTGAAGAAACAAGAGGTATGATCCCAGCAAGTGCACTATTAAGTGCTGCATTAGTTACTGGACCGTTAATATGTGGTACAACTAGATCTAAAACAAGTAAAGTCATGGCAATAGCAAATATCCCATCCACTAATGTTTCTATACGATTTTTACTAAAATATTTACTGGAACCTTTATAATCAGGCATTTAAAATTTCCCCCATTAATATAGAACTTTATCATAATTAGATACATTATCTTTAAATAGTTAATGGTTTATGTCGTTATATAATAGATATAATTAAAGCTTAAGATAAATCATCCCCAAGTTGATACTGAACAAGTATATACTCTTAAATATTCACAGAAAAACGATCTCATAAAATGGCGCATTTAGTGTTGGAATAATAAAGTTTGTTAATGGATTCTTCAATAATAAATTATCAAAATAAATCAATTATATTACTTATAAATGATTTTAATACTATAGTACTAATTAAGTAATGGGGGTAAAATTAAATGAATGAGAAAAAACCCGTTTTAGGTTATGATAAATTTCTGATGATGGCTCTTTTGAAGGAGGGACCGCTTAGTTTAAGTAAATTATGGGAAAAATCAATGCTGTTTTTATCTTTAATATGGTATCAGCAGTTACCTGATAAGGGTCAACCTCTGATGGAACAATTATTTTTCAGATTCGCTCACGTACGCTCAGAACTGGAGGATGGAAGGGCTGAAAAAGTCATTCATGGTGCTGAAGCCGAAATGGGTAAACTAATCAAGAAGGGTTGGATTAATTTAAATAATGATGATAAATATGAATTAACCCCAGATGGATTGATTAAAGCTAAGAAATATGAAAAGGATATGATTAAAGAAGCAAATATGGTGGATACTGAGTTAAAGCCTTCTACCACTGCTATAAATACAACTTATTTAGACGGCTTCCTCGCATTGCTTAAATTAGGTAGTGGTTTGATAAGTGGTAGTATGGGTTTAATCGCCGATGGAACTGACGCCACTATGGACACTATCGAAGCTATCCTGGTTTGGCTGGGAATTAAATATCATCGAGAGAATCTAAGCGCGTTTTTAGTTATTATTGGATTATTTGTTGCATCCATTACTGTGGGATTTGATTCAGTTACCCATATATTAGCAGCATATGCAGGGCATTCGGAGCCTATAACTATGCCTTATTTAGTTATAGTTGTTGAAGGAATTGCTATAATGGCTGCGGTCTTTCTATTTTATTATCAACGTTTCGTGGGTAAAATCTCTAATAGTCTAACTTTAATAAGTCAATCAGTGGATTCTAAGAATCACATATTCATCGGTACCTCAGTTATTATAGGTGCTATCTTCGCTATTTATGGTATTTACTTCATTGATGCTATTATCGGATTAGGAGTAGCAGCTGGAATCTTCATTGATGCCATTGGTTTACTTCGGGAAGCTATTTCCGCTGAACGGGGAGAGGAGAATGATTATTCAGAAAAGTATAGTCTTCCATTGCAGGAATGTTGGGAGGAGAATAAGTTAATTGCTTTCCGGAATTGGGTATTATATGCTTTATGGGGTGAAGAACTCAGAACCCGTGAAGAGATTGTGGCATCTCTGGAGAAAGCTTTCCATCCTGAAAATTATATTCCAGTGTTAAGTGAACTTAACGCAACTTGCTCGGAAAAGTATGATTTTGATGGCAATTTTAATAATCTCATTAAACCTTTATTGGAACATGAACTTTTAATGGAAGAGATTGAAGAATATTTATTAACTGATATGGGCGAAAAACACTTGAAGGATTTCATAAATAACTTTAAATATTATGATGTACATCGCTCTGACGCATTACTATTAGCGATGACTCGAGATGAGAAAACACCTGATGAGTTATATGAAAAATCCGATTAAATATGAGGATTTATATTAAATAAGGAATTGCTAAAGAAAATAGGCCTTTAAAAAAAATTGAATTTAAAAAATATTCATAATTTTTTTTATGAATAAAATGTTTATTTATTTTTTTAATTTTATGTTAATTTAGTGTATCGTTTAATAACGCCTGTTTCATCAGCTATTTCTAAACCTTTATTAAGTAATTTTAAATCGTAATTAATCCAGTTTAGAAGCTGTTCTAATTCTTTAGTCTTATTATAAGTGTAATGAAGTGAATTATTATCCATAGTGAATTTTAATGGTTTAATATCTCCATTTAATAAGTTTTCCAGGTTTTGGAGTGATTTTTTAACTTCTGAAGTTAGAGTATCCTGATCGGCCAATGCATCCTTATTTTCAGTTAATATCCCAATTAATGCTGTTAAATCTGCTGATAGTTTGTTATTTGTTAGGATAAATTCGTGATATAAAGTTATATCATCAGTTATATCATTTAGATTATCATCTAATTTTTTAACTGCTGCTTCTAAGTTATTTTCTGCCATCAGATAATTTTTTAACGATTCAGATAATTTTTTATAATTAAAATTCTTTGGGGTAGTAATTAAAACTTGATTTGCATATTTTATGTTGGTTTTAATTGTATTGTACAATTGATCGGGTAAGTTTACTGTAACTCGACTTGGTAAAATAAGGTATGCACATATAAAAGCTATAAATCCTCCTAAGGCAATGTCAACTAGCCTTGATATTGCATTATCATATACGGTTCCAGTAGGCCATGCTAATACAATGAAAACTGTAATAGCTATTAATGCTAAACCCATGTTATTCGGATAAAATGCTCTCAATAAGAATAGCATTATAATTGCTATCCATATTAGTAATTAATGGGGAAATATGAATGAGATGATTATAGCTATGATTATAGCAAATAAATTGAATCCAACCCTTGAAATCAAGTTATCTATTGTGCTGGTTATATCAGGTTTTAAAATGATAAGAACTCCCATGGTTACCCATATCACACTTCTTTCCCGAGATAAATAAACTAAAGTTAGTGCAAGCACCATTGCTACAGTAAAACGGATTGCATGGCGAATATAAAGGTTGTTTAAGTTAAAATTAGCAGCCAAGACTTTTTTTAAAGATTTTTCAGAGATTCTTATTTTCCTTATCTCTTCTCCAGGATCTCTGGACAGTATTTCATTGATTTTATAAAGAACATTTTTAATAGCTTGGGAAACATCCATAATCATTTCACTAGTATTTTTATCTTCTAAAAAATGTGATTCAACAGTTAAAAATTCAGTATTAAACGTTTTTATTTCAACTGGACCTTTATTATTCTTAATATGATCCGCTATTTTTAGACTAAATTTATCTGAGGTATTTAAAAAATTTTTAAAATTTAATTGGGATTTTGAAGTTAATCTTTAAGTTATTAGATCTCCATAACTCCTTAAACCTTTAAAAATAATTCCAAGTTTAAAAATATCATAATTATTAGAGTTAATAGGAATTCCAGATAAAATATTGCGGGTGAAAATAATATTCTGAATAGTGAATCCTGGATTGAGCCTACAGTTACCATTTCATTGATTCTTTTCTTTTCAAGCCATAGTTTTGGAATAAAAAGTATAGAAACTACTGCATAAGGTATTATACTGTAAATAGCCCAATCTAAAGTAGTTGATTGGTTATTGACTAGTAATACAGCTAAAAAATAGTTTAAAAAGAATAGGAAACCTAACGATCCTTCTGTGGTTCCGAAAATGTAAGGGAAATACTGAAAAAAGCCCAAATTATTGTAAAGAGAATAAACACTATTAGGCTTGAGAGCGCTAAAGACGCACTTATGAATGCTAACATGGTCATAAAAAATCCAACTAATGCCAATATAGCAACTTTTCGAATGGGGAGTGAAATATCAATTATTATGCTGGCTAAAAGAGTTACAGTCACTACCATTACTATTGCATTATCAAAACCCAGAAATTTAGCTATTAAACCTGCTATAATCATTAAAATAATCGCTCTAAATGCATGTCCCCATTGAGGATGGCCGGTAGGCTTTGACAGTCTTTTAAATCTATCTAATAAACCCTTTTTCTCCAATTATAATCCTCATTTACATTTTATTTAAGTAGGGATTTCATTATTGTTATTATTAAAACTTTGCATATTGAATTTAAGAGATTAGAATCTGAATCATGCCAAATAAAATGAATAATGAGAAGAAAATAATAAGATTTTATTTAAGTTCCTAAAAACTGAATAACATTAAAAATTACTAAAAGAAGAATTATATTCAGTGTCTATCCGTATTAAACTGAAAATAAATAATTTTATAAATGGTTATAAATAAGAAATTGTATATTCATTATAAACGTGGAATAATTAAGGGATGTAATTCTCTTTTTATTTTTTGGAAATTTTATGGTTAAATAATAATGAAAAGAAGGATAATTAAAAGATATTAGGATTAGAAAAATAGAATTTTTATTTGAGGGGTTTGAGATGAAAAATAAATTTTTTTTAATTAGTGTATTAATTGTATTCATTTTAATTGGGTTAATGATCGTTACAAAAGTTTTAATGTTTCCGTTTAGTTATATTGTTACAAATAACACTGTTGCAATTGATGTTATAATAATATTAGATGTGCTAATTTTTTTCAGTGTAATACAACTTGAGAGAAGTACACTAAGATATTCAAAAAGAGATGAAAAAACAGTTGATGATGTAAATATTACAAACGCTACTGAAGTTTTTTTAAGTGCTATTTTAGTTACTTTAGGTTTTAATTTATTGGGATTTGGTTATTTTGTTATATCGGGAAAATCTTTAGATGCAAGTTTATTATCTATATTTTTCATGACTTTTGTACTACTTTACATTATTTATTTAATATTTGTAGTTTTATTATTTATAAATCGACGGACCAAAAAAAGGAAAACTTAAAATTTTGTTAAACTCTTTTAGTTCAAATCAAAAACTTTTTTTGTAAAAAAAATTTATTTTTTTTATTTGTTAGTTGGTGGTTCTTGGAGTAAGAATGAGTTCCCGTACAGGTCTGCAAAGATAGCTTGTGTTCCATAGGGTAAATTCCGGGGTTCTTTTAGTATTTTCACGCCTTTTTCTCTTAATTATTCGATTTTTTTTCACAATTATCGACTTTAAATATCCATGTGGGGCTTTTGCCAACTTACTTCATTAATTCAGCTGCGATTTCTTCTTCCATCATTTTAGGGTCGGGAACTTGTAATAAAACCTCAGTATCTACTCCTTCTTTTAGGGGCTACGGTTAGAAAATGTAATGAACCCACCACTACATCAGTTACTTTCTCGAAACCTAAATTTTTAGGTATAGAATTCTAATGCTTCATCTAAATCTTTTACTATCAATAGCACAATTGAAAGTCTTTCAATCATTTACTCATCACTCCAGTATTTTTTTTATAGAGTATAAGTAGTTAAAAATTTTTTTTAAGATAGAATTAGAATTATAAACAGAATTGAGGTTACAATAACATATAAAACTCCAGGTATGAAATGTGCTTTGAATTCTCCCTTGTCTTGGACTAATATTTCATCTTGTTCCTTTTGCGAGTAAAAAGTGTTAGGTGATAGATATATTATTGCCTCGAATATTCGGTAATATCCAAAATCAAAGAAAGATAATAATCCAATTATAACAATTTCTAATACACCTAGTATACTGGTTTCGATTGATATGTTATTTATCGATAGTACTATGTAAAAAATAGCAAAATTTAGTAAAGGCAATATATACAAGAGTAACCATGATAAAAATAATCGATTAATGGCATGTGACTTGCCTCTCCATGCGTTATAGGTATCATAGGGATTGTAAGTATTATGTGATCTATCTATTATTAATGTAAAATTAATAGTAAACATTATTATAAAGAGCCATTGAGCATCAGTAAGTTGATTTAAAAAACTAATCTCCCCCAGTAAAAAAGTTAATTATATTTATATTATTATTATAATAAATTTTTTTCCAAATTTTTTTGTTTTCCACTTTGTCCTATCATTTAATTTCCTTTTTTTTAAGTCTAAAAACTATTTTTACAGCCCATAAATCAGTAATTTATATCAACTTGTACATAACATATATTATAATTTGATTATCCTTTAGAAAATAGGGAGTTAGAATCCATATTTTAATCTAAAAATTATCTATAAAATTTGAAGGTGGTTAAATTAAAACCAAGTGATGAACGTAGGAATGAATCGGGACAAGATATTGAGTTAGATGGTTCATGTGATGTTAATTTATGCAAAGTTCAAGAAGCTTGTCCCAATAATAGATCATTCCTTATCGTCGCGTTTGCCACATTATTCCTGTTAATGGGTGCTACGATACCTACACCATTATATGGATTATACCGAGTTACTTTTGCACTTTCCCCACTTGGGATAACATTAATATACGCCGCTTACTCAGTGGGTGTGGTTCCTACATTATTCTTCTTCGGGCCTCTGGGTGATGCTTTAGGTAGAAAACCATTACTTATAATAGCAATTTTATTTGCCATCCTCGGAACACTTATACTTGGTTTCGCCACTAGTTTTGATTGGTTAATTATCGGACGTTTAGCACAAGGGATTGGTATCGGTGCGGTCCTGGGTAATGCTACAGCAGCATTAGTTGAATTTGAGCCTAATAGAAATAAGCAAAGAGCCAGTCAGATTGCAGGAATGGCTCAACTGGGAGGATTGGGATTAGGTCCTTTAACTGCGGGTTTAATGGCTGAGTATTTGTTTGCACCCACATTATTAGTTTACCTTCTTGAATTCATTCTCCTAATACTAGCTTTAATCCTTATTTTAGTAGGTGTACCCCGTTCTAAAGGGTCTGAAAAGTTTCATTTAAATAAACCATCATTTCCTCCAGCTATAGTGTCTTTTATTTCAGCTTCACTTGCTGCTGCTTTAGTTTTAACTAATTCCGGATTATATTTTAGTTTGAATCCTACTTTCGCATTAGATATATTGCATGTTAATAATATTGCATTAGGGGGGATTATATCTTCAATCATGGTATTTACAGCGGTGGCGACTCAAAAATTCTTGTGGAATCATTTATCAAGAAATTTGGAGATTGGAGGTTTAATATCTCTAATTATTGGATTATCATTGATTAGTATAACTACTGTTCACTCTTCTATAGTGTTACTTGTAATAGCAGCTATATTCAGTGGAATAGGTTTTGGTGCTGCTTTTATGGGAGCTATAAATGTTATAAACAGTATTGCACCATCAGATAAAAGAGGGAATGTTACATCATTTTTTTATGCAATCTCATATGCTGCTTTAGGAGTTCCCATTATCGGATTAGGATTGGCGCTTCAATATCTTAATATTTTCACAGCGGTACGGGAATTCGTCATTATAATAATCATCATAGCAATTATTGACATACCATTAATACTTTATTCACGCCGTGATTTAAAAAGAGAAACCTTAAAGTAAGATTTTTTTTATATTCTTTTTTTAATATATTCCCTAAATTTTATTAAAAAATTCTAATTTTTTCCAGTCCATATCAAAGACACTAGAAAAGTAAGAAGCTAAAGAAACGTTGGAAATGAAAATGGCAAACACATTATCTAAATCTGGAACATCATCCTGTACTTGGGATATCATAATTAAAGTTTCCCTGTCATCGACCAGCATTGTTTTAATGAAATAGGGATGTCCCACTTTTATATCATTAATAGCTTCTGATAAACTTTTTATTATGTTGAATTGTTTATCTTTGAGTTTTATTGAAGGTGTGGTTATGATACGAACGCTGACTCCTCGATTTTTGGCTTTAATTATTTGATCTTTGATAATAGTTAATTCATCGGGAAAATAAAGACTACCCATCAACATTATCCTTTTTTTAGAGCCAGACATGATTTCAGCAGTTAGTTGGAGTAATGTATCCAAACTATGTATAATCCTGACTTTGGGGATTTCATTTTCTAATATACGGTCATAAGTCATTGAT
The DNA here is from genome assembly GCA_003166335.1 of Methanobacterium sp. Classification (GTDB taxonomy): domain Archaea; phylum Methanobacteriota; class Methanobacteria; order Methanobacteriales; family Methanobacteriaceae; genus Methanobacterium_A. Next base: position 20,421 of record PMWA01000019.1, read on the forward strand.
AATTCGGATGATATTCTATCAATATCCGTATTCATTTGTGATTTATGTTCTTCTATAACCTCACCGGGATATTTAGGTGTTATAATAGTTGGCCTGCCTTTTTCGATGGTTATCCAGTTATCAGTGGATAGTTTCTTTAACACGCCATAAATCTTTGTGCGGGGAACACCGGATTCCTCTGCAATGATGGATGGATTGGTGACACCTGTTGTCATAAGCGCGGCATAAACTTTAGCTCCGTAGTAAGTTAAACCAAGTTTTTGTAAAGTTTGCATAGTAAGTTGATCATAGATCATAATTAGTAAATGTGCCTTATACCCTTATATAAGTTACAAAAAATTTAACTTCTTCAAATATCTACTTTAATACAATTAGATAAATTTTGAATGGGGGATAATAAAGATGAGTAAATATGAGGAAAATAAAGGTCCTAGCGAAGCATTAACACCTGATAATGCAGCATTACTACTTATTGATCATCAGGTGGGGTTGATGCAATTAGTAAGTGATATCTCTCCTGAACAATTTAGGAATAATATCTTAGGACTGGCTAAAACCGCTGAATTATTTAAACTACCTGTAATATTAACAACTAGTCGTGATTGGGGTCCTAATGGTCCTATTCTACCCGAATTGAGAAAGTTATTCCCAGATGTTAAGGTGATAAGACGTCCGGGTGTAATTAATGCATGGAGGTGGCCTGAATTTCGTGAAGCAGTTGATTCTATAGAGAGAAAGAAATTGATTATAGCAGGCCTGACTGATTCAACTTGCTTGCAATTCCCCGCTCTTGATGCTGTTCTTGAAGGATATGAAGTGTATGGAGTCATTGATGCTAGCGGAGCGGTTAGTAAACATGAACGGGAAGCAACCGTATCAGTATTGAGTCAGGTGGGTGTGAAAGTACGTAATTGGTGGTCAATAGCTGCTGAACTGCAGGCTGATTGGCGTCGCGATGAAGATAAAGGATGGCCTATGGCCATGATATTCCGAGAACATCTACCCAGCTGGGGATACTTACTGGATACTTCTTCAGCATATGAAATTGGCGAAATGGTGCCCCCTCCAGAATCAAACACTAAATAGTTTTACATAAATACATCCATTTTTAATATTTTTCACGTATTTTTTTCTTTTTTTTTAAAGATTTATGGTTGCGAGACTTTGATCTAATCTGCTGAAAAGCCAATGGCAAAAAAATAAAGTTGATTTTTTATAAATTACATTTAAGTAAAATTTTAGTGGATAATACTAAGTGATTTTACTTTCATAAAATCTGGAAGTGAATTGGGTAGGGCAAAAAATAGATATTCAAAGTGGATTTATTTTGGGAGGAGTAATTAATGAGCGAATTTAAACAAACTCTGGGTACTATATCACCACAAGATGCATTTGACTTGCTTAAAGAACATGAAAATGACTCTAATTATATTATTCTTGATATTAGACCTCATGAAGAATTTGATGAAGAACATATCACTGGTGCGAAGAATTTAGATTACGATGGCCATGAATCCAAAAAAAGTGAATAAACTTGATAAAGAAAAAAGTTATTTCATACTGTATAAGTGGAATTAGAGGAAGCTATTTTCTGGAAAAAAATGAAATATTCAGGATTTAATGAAGCTTAAATATTTAGGTGGATTTATGGGTTGGAAAAGGAGTAAACTTCCTCTTGTAAAATGATTAGTAGGAGAATTTAACAAATGAAAATATTAAGAAAAGTTATTGACATTATTGACCCTATTTATGTGATGGAAGGTGCAGGTGTACGTTTACGCCGGAGTATAGCGACTCAAAAATTGGATTATCTTGACCCATTCTTACTTTTTGATCACTTCGGCTCGGAAAATCCTCAAGATTATCTTGCTGGTTTTCCTATGCATCCTCACCGTGGTATTGAAACAGTAACTTATATTTTAAACGGTCGGGTAGATCATAACGATAGCTTGGGCAATTCTGGAACTATTGGTAAAGGTGATGTCCAATGGATGACTTCAGGCAGTGGAATCCTTCATGAAGAAATGCCTAAAGAACCTAAAATAGGTGTGATGGAAGGTTTTCAATTATGGGTAAATCTACCAGCCAAGCTGAAAATGACCACACCGCGATACCAGGAAATTAAATCATCACAAATCCCTGAAATTCGTCGTGAAGATGGAGTGGTAGTAAGGATAATTGCAGGAGGGGTGGAAGGTGTGAAAGGTGCTGTTACTGAGATATATGCGAATCCGGAGTATCTGGACGTGTTTATACCTGCGGGATTTTCTTTCGAACAACCAGTTAAGCGCGGCCACACAGTCTTTGCCTACCTATTTGAGGGTGAAGGAATTTTTGGGAAATTTGAGTTAGAATCTTGGGAAAACGGAACAAAAGCACAGGCAACTCGACTGATTATCTTTGGTGATGGAGATGTAGTAAGAGTATATGCAAATAAAAATTCAGTTAGAATTCTTTTAGTTTCAGGAAAACCTTTAAACGAGCCCATTGCACGTTATGGTCCCTTTGTTATGAACACTGATATGGAGATCCAACAGGCCTTGGAAGATTTAAATAAAGGCACATTTGTCAAATAGGTTATTAGGAACCTTGTAAAATTAGTATTTGGAGTTAAAAAAAAGAAGATTTTATGAAATTCATTTTTAATTTTTCATGGAATATATTTTTTAAGCTTGTTTAAGGCTTCATAAATAAAAATATTCCAAATTAATTATATCAAATCGAACCCACAACACATGGCTCTTTAAAAAATTGTTTATAATCAGACTATTGTCTTTCTTTGATTTTAGGATATTATTGAATATTCGAGTACATGTAACTTATACCCTTGCATAAGTTACAAAACTTTTATTATAATGGATCATCTTAATTTTATATAATAATTAAGAGGTGGTTTTTGGTGAGTGTAGATGAAAATATGCGATTAATGAAAACTTTGGATGATGCTTGGAATTCTCAAAATTGGGATACTTTTAATGAAAGGCATAATGAGGAAGTTGTTGTGTACTGGCCAGGTCAGCCAGAACCAACAAAAGGTGAACAAGCTCATCATTTGGAAGCTGTGGAATTCTTCAAGACATTTCCAGACAACCATGTTGGAAACGACCCTTATAGGGTTTTATTTGGTCAGGAGGATTGGACTTGTTCTGTAGCCATATTCACCGGCACTATGAAAGGCCCCATGAAAACTGATGATGGTGAAATACCACCCACTAATAAAAAATTTAAAGTTAAATTCTGCACCGTTGCTCGCTGGAAAGATGGTAAAATCATTGAAGAAAATCTTTTCTACGACCAAATGGGACTGATGAAACAAATCGGTCTCATGTAAAAATAATTCATTAACTCCTAAAAACATCGAAAAAATATGTGGAGAAGGGAAGTTTTTGACAGAGAATAACAAAAAATTCATTAAAATAGTCCAGAATGGTCCGTTTCTAGTTTATGGTGGAATTCCGCTGGTTAAACTAATAATCAGTACAGATGGTTCGGTATATCCTTATGAATGGCTTGAAAAACAGGTTTATCCTCAATTGGAAGAATATGCTCTTTGTCGATGCGGACAATCCGAAAACAAACCATTTTGTGACGGTAATCATGAAAAATCCGATTTCAAAGGTATTGAAACTGCTAGCCGAGAATCTTATCTTATTGGTGCTAGCGAAATTAATGGACCGGACTTAATATTAACTGACAATCGCGATTTATGCAATCATGCTGGTTTCTGTGATCGTTCAGGGGGAATAAGTAATCTTGTACTGCATTCAAATGATTCACAGTCCAAAAAAACTGCTATTCAAATAGCTGGAAACTGCAACTCCGGTAGATTAGTGGTATGGGATAAAGAAACCAAAAAACCTATTGAACCAGACTTTGAACCGTCCATAGCAGTCACTGAGGAACCTGACAAAGAAGTAAGCGGTCCTCTATGGGTTAGAGGAGCTATACCCATTGAATCTGCCGATGGAGATACATATGAACTTCGAAACAGGGTCACATTATGCCGTTGTGGCAAATCCTATAATAAACCATTCTGTGATGGAACCCATATAATGACCGGTTTTAATGATGGTGACGAATCCATTTTAAATGCAAGGATGAGAAAATAAAGCCTTTGACCCCCCAAAAAAAATTAAATTAATTTTTTTTTAAATGTGAGTTATTCTAATAATAAATGTTAGGAGTGATTTTTAAATGGAGATGGTTTGTAACATATCAGATGTCCCTCTGGATACTATGAAAGGATTTAATGTAAAAGATAATTATGTTTTGGTTGCTAATGTTGATGATAATTTTCATGTTGTAGATGCTGTTTGTCCTCATATGAGTGGTTTCATACCCGTGGGGAAATTGGAGAATAATTTTATTATTAGTTGTCTACACACGGTGCTCAGTATGATGTTAGCACTGGAAAATTTATTAAAGACGTTGATGATGAAATAAAAGTTGCAACTGGAAGCGGTGCAAGTGATTTGCAGACTTGTAAAGTGTGCAACCCAATACTCTAACCTTCATACAGTACAGGAATTTATAGTTATAATAATCATCATAGCATTTATAGACATTCCATTGATACATTTACAAATTCACGATTTAAAAAAAAAGAAAATATATAGTATTTAACAAAAAAATCGTACCTTATTATGAATGGATCTATGTTCATTCATATAATTTTTTAACCTTCTTTAACTCCTTAATGATTGGAATACCCTGTGTACAATGTTCTTCACATTGACCGCATTCTTTACATGCTGAAGCTTGTCCACCGTTTAACATACTAATATCATATACAAATTGGAATCTTCCTTTTGTTTCTGGACTGCCAAAGAGATAATAGTCATTGTATTTTGCAAAATTCTCTGGAATATTCACTCCTTCAGGGCAAGGTAAACAATAACCGCAACCGGTACAACCTACTTCCAATTTATCTTTAAACACCATTTTAGCTTGATTTACTATATCTAATTCCTTTTGAGTTAAGGAATTTGGCTGAGCATCATTGACAATACTTAAATTGTCATTGACATCAATCATAGTATTCATTCCACTTAATACCACTGATACCTCAGGATGATTCCAAACCCATCTTAAAGCCCATTCTGCAGGTGATCTCTTTACATTTGCTTGATCGAATATATCTTGAACTTCGTGTGGAATATTAACTGCAATCTGACCACCTCTTAAGGGTTCCATAACCGCCACACCTAAACCTTTATTAAATGCATATTTTAAACCCTCAGTTCCTGCTTGATAGTTTTCATCTAAATAGTTATACTGGATTAGACAGAAAGACCAATCATAATGGTCTATTACTTCTTTAAAGAGTTCAATTCGATCATGGAATGAAAATCCAGCGTATTTTATTCTTCCATCATCAATGGCCTGATCTAAAAATTCTTCAAAACCTAATTCTTTCAATTTCTTCCAGTAAGAAGATGTGATACCATGAATTAAATAAAAATCAATGTAATTTGTATCCAGACGCTGTAATTGCTCATTCAAGTATTTATCCATATCTTCTCGGGTTTCTATCAACCAGCTGGGGAGTTTGGTGGATATTTTCACTTTTTCTCTGTAACCATTTCTTAAGGCTTTTGCTACCAGAGGTTCACTTTCACCTGCCTCATGCATGCTAAAACCACCATATGGATAAGCTGTATCGATATAGTTCACTCCTTGGTCAATAGCATATTGAATCATGTTAATGGTTTTTTGTTCATCTATTTTAGTTGGATCATTCTCCATCATTGGAAGTCGCATGCATCCGAATCCTAAAACTGAAACTTTTTCATTTGTTTTCCCAAAATTTCTGTATAGCAATAAAATACATCTCCTTTTAATAAAAAAAACATGTATATAACTATTTATATAAATTAACGAATTAAAACTTAGTATCTATTTTTACTTATTTGGAATGTTATTTATTATATTTTCTAATTACAATTTTATAATGGGCGTTTCATTCTACAAAGTTCATAGTATAAATCTAAACCTCGAGTTTTTATATACCTTTATTTATTTTATAGACCCCTAATCAGTAGAGCTTATTAAAATTAGTTACTTCTATATTAAAACTTCTACCAATAATTGAATGGGAAACTATATAACTTATTAACTCACTTTTAATGTTCAATTAATAATAAAATAATGAAAATTTTATCCCTATATAATATAGGAGGGGAGGTTTTATTTTGAGATTATTCAATAAAAAAAATCTTAATTATTTCCATTTTAACGATAAAAAGTTAATTGTGATGATGTTTAGCATTTCTGTACTATTTTTATGTTCTTTTTCCGGCAGCTATGCGGTTGCAACGAATTCTGGGACTAATAATTCATCTTTGAACACGACTCATTCAACATATAATATTAGTTATTTTGATACCACAGTGGGAGGCAATGTAACCAATAACTCTGCTATCAACCAGTACATACCAAAGACAAATTTAAGTAATCTAATTTTTAATATGACAGAAAATGGCTCTGTGATATTAAAATTTGGTAATGGTAACGGTCCTAAAGTACTCATCTCTGTAGGTGTTCATGGAAATGAACCCCAAGCCAACATAGCTGGTATGATGTACCTGGAATTTATTCAAGACAAACAATTCAACGGTACACTATACATAATACCCTTCGATATACCACAAGACACGGCACACGATACTCGATATTATGATGGATTGGACCCTAACCGTATCGCTAATATAAATGGAACACCCAGCTGGAAAATAGTTCAATTCGCTAGGGATAATGGAATACAATACTTTATAGATATACACTCTGGTGGGGGAGTGGGGTCTAATGGATTCATATACGTTAACCAAAATTCCATTATAGAGGAGAAAAATTTAGTAAACTATATCGTATCTAAAACTAACTGCTCCTATGGTGTTGATCCTGCAGATAGTCCTGGTATGATACGTGATGCCGCACACAGTTACGGTATGAATAGTATCACTTTAGAAACTGAAAGAGATACTACACCTGTTATGGTAGCTGCCACGGCGGAATTTAAAATGTTATTAGCCGCGATGACTTATTTAGGATTCCCGGGAACCAATTATCATCCCGTTGTCACATCCACTAACCCTCAAGTCAACTCCACCGGATTCTCACTCACAACCCCGGTAAAGATAACTTTTAATGAAAACATCCAACCCGGAGCAAATTTCGCGAAAATCTATATTAAAAACCTGTCTACAGGTAATATTGTTTCATTAGCCTCTAAAACAATCAGTGGAGATACATTAACTATTAAACAAACCTATAATAGACTTAGTGGAGATTTATATCAAGTTTACATACCCGCAGGTGCTATCACTGATCTCGCTGGGAATAATTTAACCAAACTTTACACTTTCAATTTCAAAACATTAACATTAACTAATAACACCTATCCCACAGTAATCAGCAATAATCCCACTAGTAACGCAAAGGGAATCTCACTCACAACCCCGGTTAAGATAACTTTTAATGAAAACATTACAGCTGGAGAAAATTTCAATGGAATTTATGTTAAAAACCTAATCACGGGTAACATTGTTCATATAACCAGTGGGAGCATAACTGAGAACATTTTAACTATCCCACAAACCTCCAGTCGTTTATATAATGATACTTACCAGGTTTACATACCTGCAGGGGCAGTTATAGATTCTAAAGGTTCTAGTTTACTTGTAGCGTACATTTATGATTTCACTACAGTAACATCAACAACTATAAAACCACTAACCATCATTAGCACTAATCCCACTAGTAACGCAAAGGGAATCTCACTGAGAGCACCGGTAATTATAACCTTCAATGAAAACATCAACACCGGAGTTAATTACGCTGGTATCTATATCAAAAACCTTACCACTGGTAATATTGTATCATTAACATCTGAAACTATCAAGGATAACACTTTAACTATCACAACAATCTACAATCATTTGAGTAATGACACTTATCAGGTTTACATACCAGCCGGTGCAGTTAAAGACTCAGTTGGAAATAATCTAGCATTAAATTACACTTTCCAAACACTCTAAAAAAAAACTTTTATAAAACTTTTTTTCTATTTTTTTTTAACTAAAATATTATGAATTTGTTCAATGATTATTAATGTTCTACTTATTAACTTTTTTTAAATGAATTTGAACCATATAATTTTATACGAAATCAATATATAAATTTTAATTGTTAAACATCCATATTGGGGGGATTAGAAATGGAAATAGGAGATATAATTAATGATGCAGTTAGGTATCCATCATCTGATTGGTCAAAGGTTTTTATTTTAGGAGTTATATTTATAGCTTCTTTTTTAATTATACCAATATTTCTAGCTTTTGGATATCTATTTAGAATAATAAAAGCAACTTTTGCCGGTATTGATGAACTTCCAGATTTCGATGATTTAGGCGACATGTTCATAGATGGTCTTAAAGTGTTTATAGTAGGTGTAGTCTATGCTATTCCATTGATATTAATTTCACTTATAATTTCAGTAATATTTGGTATTAGTCATAACACAGCGATTAACTTAGGCACATTTACCGGATTCAATGTATTCGCTTTAGCAACCGCCTATATAATATATTTAATAGTTGCAATCATTATTGGTTTAGTTGAGTACATGGCTATTGCAAACATGGCATTATATGATGGGGATTTAGGTGCAGCTTTTAAATTTAATGAAATAATGGATAGAATAGCTAGAATTGGATGGAGTAAATATATCATATGGTACGTTGTTATGATATTATTGGCATTGGTCACTGGTTTAATATCAGTTTTAACGCTTGTGATATTTGTCGGTATCATTCTAGTGCCTTTGATAATTACGCCTTTCTTCAGCATGTTCGCTGCAAGATCACTTTCATTGTTATTTGCATCCAGCGAGGAAACACCGAAAACTTCAACTGAACCAGCAGAACCTGTGGAAACTACAGATTAAATCTGTTATAAAAATTTAAAATTAAATTATTACTTAATTTTCTATTTTTTTTTATATTTCAAATAACTTAATTTATTTTATTACTCTAAGTTTTTATTCTTAATAAAATTTTTCTTGTATTATTTGTTCTATTCTTATTAAACTTTTTTTTAAATAGGTTTTGATGCATATAAATTTATATGATTATATTAAATCAATTCCATACAATTTAAATGGGTGAATTTAGAAAATGAAATGTTCTAATTGTGATACAGAAAATCATGAGGGCGCTATATATAAAATCGTATATTTAATTTCCGTTAATTTACATTTTATCTAATATAAACTGTATGAGACTTTAAAAAGTAGTATTATAAGTAAATATGAATCATCAGATAAAATTAGATAAGTTTTTGATTAGTTTAATAAGAGATAATTGTTCTTTATGTATTTAATAGCTCAAAATAATTTCCAATTAATTGTAGAATTCGGGTTTTTATTAACTATTGGTGTTATATTACTTTTGAATATAGTGCCTTTATCTTTAAGCTTCGTATTATTAATTGCATTAATAATTAGCATCTGTTTAACTCTTTTATTCGGTTTTGACGCTGTATCACTGGTTTTAGGGTATTCAAATTATGAGTTCACTCATCCTTATGGTTCTATTGCATTATTTTCAATTGTAACCTGTCTAACTGCTATTTATATGATGGATGACCTAAACCTTAACAATCGGAAAATAAAAATCTTCATAATACTCCTGGTAATCATTATAGCACTTGTTGGGGGAACAGTACACAGAGATTTCCTAGGTATGTGGATTTTAGGATTAGTAATTGGATTATTCCTTTTATCCAAATCATTCCGCAGAAAAACAGTGCTAACACTTAAAAATATAGTCCTGGTAATTATTATTACATTAGGAGCCTTCGGTTTTTTCCAAGCAGTATCAGTGATATTAAATTTAACTGTGATAAGTCCTTTTTTAAGACTGATACGAATAGATCAAAACTCAGTAACCAGTATTACGATGGTTTTACATAATACTTATCTCATAGGTCATAATCCATTATCCGCTTATTTAGTTAATTCAACAGGATTCGCGGACGGATATGTATCACTGCCCTTAACTTTAATCAAACTATTAGGATTACCATTCCCCGAATTCTACGGTACTTTAGTTAATAAAAAAGATGTGATAGATTACTTCGTACCCGGAGTATTAGGTTATGGATATGATTTCGGTTACATCATAATGATCCTATTCCTTATGTACGTGGTAGGAGTAGTACTCATCGGTTTGAAAATCCTCAAGAAGTATAGAAGTAACAGAGAAAATGGTAAAAAAATTTATTGGGAAAAGAGGCTTTACTTATAGGATCTATAACCGCTTTTATAAGCCAAGCTTGGATTGGATTGGATTCTTCATAATCAACCGTGACATTAACGGAACAGCATTGGTAACCTTCTTATTCCTAGGAGCCATGGTATTAGGACATTTATTTATAATTAAGAAAAATTAAAAAAAAATAATTATAAACAAGTTTTTATCATTTAGATTATTCCTACTTTAACATGTTTAGACTTTTTCTTCATTTTTATAGTCATTAGTGATGCCATGCATTGCTAATCCTATTAAACAGAGTGATGCATATGAAATTGCAAACACTACAATTGCAATGATTATCACGGCAAGCATTTCCAACCCTAATTGCTGTATTGCGGCTATTCCCCCTCCAAATAATAATCCATTCGGTAAATTAGCGTTACCTGAAGCTGCTGCGAAAGCTTTTTGAGTAAAGAATGCTATCATAGCTACTCCAAATATCCCGCCGAGTAAATGTCCCGGAAACAAGCCCACCGGGTCTGAGAACCATTTTTGTCGGTTAAAGAATCTCTCACCTGCAACGAATAATGGTCCACCCAGTAATCCGAGAATTACACTACTGGCTGGACTGACGAATCCTGCAATGGGTGTTATAATAATTAATCCTATTAAAACGCCGTTTGCTGCGTATATTAATCCGGGATTAGTTTTTGTAACATAGTACTGGGTGAACATGGTAGATAGGAAGGCGGATGCTGCAGCTAAGAAGGTGGTTATAACGACAACCATTGCTTCACTATTGAATGCCAGCACGCTGCCGGGATTGAATCCAAACCATCCCACCCATAATAGGAGAATGGAGAAGGTTAGCCAGCCGGGGCTGATTGATGGATTGATTTTAGGACTTGTTTTCATTCCTTTTTGTTTTTCTTCCTGCCATATTTTTAGAACTATTGCAAGGCCAGCTATTCCAGCTGCCCCGTGAACAATTAATCCACCTGCGAAGTCTCTTACTCCCATTAAATAAAGCCATCCTGTGGGATTCCAGATCCATGCGGCGGGCAGATTCCATATTAAGATGAAATATATCACGGCAAATGCTATGAAGGCTTCTAACTTCATTTTTTTAAGTGCTACAACTCCTACAAGGGCTAAAGTAACTGATGCAAATGCTGTCTCGAAGAGAAAATATGTTCCTGTTGTTAAACCTGTTCCAAAATATTGTGTAGTCATCGACCACCATACGCCAGTTAGTATTCCTGGTGAACTAGTTGAGAACCCGCTAAGGAATATACCATTGTAAAGGGGATTTCCTATTATTCCAAGAATGGTGGGTGCAAATGCTGTATTAAATCCCAGAAAAGCCATAACGAAAAGTGCAGTTCCAGTTATTAGGAGTGTTTTTAAAAGGCTGTTTGAGAAACGCATCCCTAATTCGCCTACTTCAAGCAGTCCAACTGCAACTGTCATAGTGAAGACAAATAACGCCGCTAAAATAACCCATAGATTATTGATTAAGTTTATATCACTCACAATTGGATAACCTCAGTTTTAGGCTTGATTAAAATAAAAATTTTACTTTAAAATAAGATTTAACATTTAGATAATTTTTTTTATTTAAATTTAGTTTTCTAAAAAAATGTATGAAGAGTTAAAAAAAAATTAGAATTTATATTTTATTTAAAAATTCTTTAACTCACCTAATTTTTATTTTAACTTAAAAAATCTAGTAATTCAGTGTTTATTTGATCTGCATGGGTCCATATTAAGCCATGAGGAGCATTGTCCACTTCGACATATTTACAATCCTTAATAGCTTCGCGTAAACGTCTTCCGGTTGCGTCAATGGGAAGGATTCGATCGGCGTTACCATGCATTATTAATGTAGGTACATTTATATTTCTAAGGTCTTTTCGGAAGTCTGTTAACCATGCTTTCACGCATTCATATGTTCCAATGGGGGATGCTCTTGATGCAACATTCCAACTATATTGATTGACTTGTTTACTTATTAGTTCACCTTCTAGTACATCTAGATTATAGAAATCATGGAGAAATTGAGTGAGGTAAGCAAGGCGATCAGATTTTATGGCACTCATAATCCCGTCGAAGACACTTTGGTCTACTCCCATAGGATTATCAGATGTTTTTAATAAGTATGGTGGAATTGAAGATAAGAGAACTGCTTTTTCAACTCGATCTGAACCATATTCGCCTAAGTAGCGAGTTACTTCACCAGTACCCATTGAAAATCCGATTAATGTAATTTCATGCAAGTTTAATGCTTTAATTACTTTATCCAAGTCTGCCGAAAACGTTTCATAATCATAACCATTCGAGGGTTTACTTGATTGACCGAATCCTCTGCGGTCATATGTGATGACACGGTAACCAGCATCGAGTAAAACCGACTCCTGCTTCTCCCAAGAGCCGCAGTTTAAAGGCCATCCATGTATTAGAACTACTGGTTTACCTGTTCCATGATCCTCATAGTGAAGATTGATTTCCTTGGAATTTTCTTTACCAACATTAATGTATTGCATATTATCTCATCCCTTCCCATATAGAGTAAAATAATTCAAATTTTTTTGTTTCTTAAAAAAAATTTTTTTTAATTTTCCAATATAATTGATTTTACTATTATTATATTGAGTTTTGAATCCTATAATTATTTCGACATTTTATTACCGCTTATTCCATTATGTATATGGGATGATAATGAATGATTATTTTCTCTTAATATTAGATATTAAATACTCTAAATCCCTTTTTAAGGTATTATTATAGCTTATTGTTTGAGGTAAAAATTATATTGAGCACATTATGTAATCAAACCTATTAATTAGGAAGAATTAGGGAATTTAATTTGCAAAAACTAGGTTTTTAACATTCTACATGTAATTCTCGTAATTATAGTTCAGATACAAAGGAATAGAATTAATATTTTTTTTTATAAAATTTTTTATATAAAGTATTTTTTTTATGTTTAAAAAATCAAAATTATTATTAATTACAATGAACATAAATTATAGTGTATTATTATGTTATAAGGTAAAGTAGAATGAATTAGGGAATAAAATTGTTTTTCTATTTTAAAAAAAAGGAGTTGAAATTAATGTCTAGAGTAATATGGTTTGAGATACCAGCAGATGATCCGGGAAGAGCTGCTAAATTTTATGAAGATGTTTTCGGATGGAAAATCGAAAAATGGGAAGGTCCTTTCGATTATTGGTTGGTAACCACGGGAGAAGGTGATGAACCCGGTATTGATGGAGCTATAATGCCTAAAGACATGGGTGAAATGGTTAGAGATACCATTGGCGTTGAATCATACGATGAATTTGCAAAGAAAATCGAAATGGAAGGCGGTAAAATGTTAACTGAAAAAATGACCATCCCCGGAAGGGGTGTCATGGGATCATTTAAAGATACCGAAGGAAACATCTTCGCATTAATGGAACCTAAAATTGATTAAAAAAATTTTTAAAAGTCTATAAAGGGATACTGTAATGCAAAAGATTATTCCATTTTTGTGGTTAGATGGTAAAGCTGAAGAGGCTATGAATTTTTATACATCTATTTTTAAAAATTCAAAATTAATTAATATTATGCGTAATGGAGAAGCAGGACCCGGACCGGAGGGAACGCTAATGTCCGCCACATTCCAGCTTGATGGGCAAGAATTTATTGCATTAAACGGTGGACCTCAATTCACATTTTCACCAGCGATATCATTCTTTGTTAACTGTAAGACACAGGATGAAGTTGATGATTTGTGGATGAAGCTTTCCGAAGATGGTGAAACACAAGGACCCGGCTGGGTTAAAGATAAATATGGAGTGTCATGGCAAATAGTCCCTTTGGAATTGGGGGAGATGTTGAATGATCCTGACTCTGAAAAATCGCAAAATGTTATGAAGGCCCTGCTTCAAATGGATAAACTTGACATAAAAAAATTAAAACAAGCTTACCATAGGGACTAATTTCAAAGAATAAAACACTTATTTTTTTTTTAATAAAATTTTTTTTATAATATTTTTTGAAGATATTTCTGCAATTGTAGTAATATGCTGTTTAAACAACTCTTTTTTGGGAATAAACTTAAATATTATTTAATTATTCTTTAATGTTGATATTGATTATATTAGTGGCATTATAGTTTTTTGGTTAACATTAATGATATTAACATAATTACTTCACAACCAGCGCTTATTGTGGGCATTTCAATACTAATCTAAGTACATTCAAGCGAAAAATTCAAAAAAACACCAGCAACATTACAATAACCTATAGAAGAACCTGAAAAACAGGTAGAAATAAAAATTTATTCATTATTATTTAAAAGATTTTTTATTTTTTTTTAATTTTAAGTCATGCTCTCCACTATTCATAGCCTAAAGTCATGGGAAATAATGACGTATATAGAATTATTCCAGTTATCATAAGCTTTTATAATTTTAAACTTTTTTTTAAATCGATTTTTTGAAGCATAATATTTTATACGGAATCAAAAATAAATAATTAAGTGTAATAATTATTTAATTTAGGGGAGGTTAAAGAAAAATGGATGTTGGAGAGATAATTTCAAATGCGATGAGGTATCCGTCTTCTGATTGGAAAAAAATAATAATATTAGGAGTAATACTAATCATCCCCATCGTGGACTTTATTGGTTTAGGTTATATTTTAAGAATAATAAAATCAACTATTGCTAGTTACGATGACTTACCAGAATTCGATGATTTAGGTGAATTATTTATAGACGGTTTAAAAGTGCTGGTGGTCAGCATAATATATAATATAATTCCTTTGATTGTAATATTTATAGGAATATTTGGATCTATAGCTGCGTTGGGCGGAGCTGCGAATATCACTGCAAATCCATTAGTATTCGCTGGATTGTTGGGTATAACTGTTATAATTGGATTAATATTAGCTGTTATATTTGGAATATTTGAAATAATAGCATTAGCAAACATGGCATTTTATGATGAATTGGGAGCAGCCTTCAAATTCAGTGAAATACTGGAAAGAATATCTAAAATAGGATGGGGAAAATACATTATCTGGCTTATAGTTATGATCATTATCGGAATCATAGCGGCAATCATAACCAGTATATTAAGTGCAATTCCCTACATAGGACTTATTATCGCAATTATATTCGTATACTCATACTTTTACATGTTTGTAGGAAGATCAATTGCTTTAATATTTACATCAAGCGAAGAGATTCAGAAAACACCAACAACACCTCAAGTACCTATAGAAGAACCTGAAAAACCCGTAGAATAAAATAGTAATTATTTGAAAAGAAAAACTTTATTCAGAACGAAACTTCATCTTTTATTTATTTTTTTTTAAAAAAATTTTTTATGAGTGATTTATATTTGAAAATGAAGTTTAAAAGTTTAATAATAGATTCTATCCGATTTGCAGCGGCTGATTGGTATAATGTAATAATTTTAGGGTTAACTCTTTTTTTGATAGAGAATCTGGATACGTTACCCGGTAATCCGCCAGGTATAGATTTATATGACATAACATTTTGGATTATTATAGGATTTCTAATTTTAATGGAAGCAGGTTATTTATATCGTATAATTCATGAAACAATTAATGGATCAACTCATCCTCCTCGACTTAATAAGCTGCATAAAATGTTTTTACATGGATTTAAGGAAATAGCAGTTTTTTTCATCTACTTTTCTATACCTATCATCATTTTAGGTGTGGAAGCATTTGATTTTAGACATTATTTAGATCCACTCTATGTAAATCCTCATATCCTCACTTATTATTTAATTGACGATATAATCTTCTTTCATTTAGTTCCACTTATTACATCATATCAATTTGATCTGCGAATTATTTTTTTCTCGATGGTTATTTTATTAATAATGTTCATTTATTTCATTTATTTATGCGCATTACTTAATATGGTACATAATAATGGCACTATTCGTTCAGGATTCGATTTTAAGGGTTTGTATCAAAGATTAATAGAGGCTGGAGCAAAAAATTTATTAGCAGTATTCCTCCTCCTAGCTTTAGTAATTACCATATTAGGAGCAGACTTTTTTTCTGGGACTTTTGAATTTATTCCAGTAAATATTTATGGCTGGAATATCTTAGATATAATAATACAATTACTGCTGGTTCCATTCCTTTTAACTTTAAGTATAAGACTTTTAGGATTAATTAGTAGACCAACCATTTAAAAAGTAAGAAAATTTTTATTTAGAATTTAAAACAAGATTTATTTTAAATATAAATATGAAAAAGATGAAATGCTCCGGCCGGGATTCGAACCCGAGTCATCGGCTCGAGAGGCCGACATGATTGGCCGGACTACACTACCGGAGCAAACTGAAATGGGCCCAATGGGGTTCGAACCCATGGCCGCCCGGTTATGAGCCGGGCGCTCTACCTGGCTAAGCTATGGGCCCAAAAACGCCGCCGACAGGGCTCGAACCTGTGACCAATCGGTTAACAGCCGAACGCTCTACCTACTGAGCTACGGCGGCAAATGCCAAGCAAAGGATGTAAACCGTGCACTATTATCTCAGGGCTTACAAGATTTTAAAACATAGCACATCAAGATGTAATTTTAAAGTTGATGTTTATTATATATAAATATTTTGGCTAGAAGAATAAAACAAGTTTGTTTATTTCTTTATTAATCTTTTGTAACTTTTTCTGTTTTAACTATTAGGTGCAAAAGTATTTTTTTAAGTATTTGTTTTAAATAATTAATAGTTACTAATTTTATAAATTTGAAAGGTAAATGATGAATGTTATAAAAAAAATAGAAAACCACAAAACTCTTGATCTTATTAATAAAGCCAATAAAATTACTCTGAATGGTTATGGTAATAAAATTACTCTTGAAAGAGCAATTTTCATTTCATGGTGGTGTGATAAAGGTGATTGTGCCTTCTGCTACATGTCATCCCAGAAATCAAAAATAAAAGATCCTAAAAAGGCTAGAAGAAATGTTAATTCTATTCTAGCTGAGGCTGAGCTAGTAAAAAGGATTGGTTGGAACATTGAATTCATTTCGGGAGGTTATGATTCATTCAGTACTGAAGAAATAAGAAATATCTCCCAAAAAATTTATGAAATAAGTGGAAAACCAGTTTGGCTTAACGTAGGCATCACTAAGGACTTAGAAAAATATGGTGAAGAAATTATTGGTGTAACTGGGGCAATAGAGGCTGCAAATCCTGTTCTTCATGATAAAATTTGTCCAAGCAAATCCTTGGAGGATATTATTGAAATGCTGGAACTTGCTGATGATTTGGGATTTAAAAAGGCAATAACCATAATTCTTGGATTGGGGGAGACTTCAGAAGATTTAAACTATCTTTTCAATCTTATAAATGATTTAGGAATTCAAAGGATTATTTTTTATTCATTAAATCCTCATAGGGATACTATTTATGAAAATTCACCACAACCGGCATCACTTTATTATGCGGGAACAGTAGCGGCTACAAGAATAAAATTCCCACAACTGGAAATAATTACCGGCACTTGGATAGATAATTTAGCTAATATTGGGCCTTTGCTTCTTGCGGGCGCTAATGGCATTACTAAATTTCCGTTATTCAAGATGTTCGGTACAAATTACGGTCGAAGAGTGGAGGAAGAGGTTAAATGGGCAGGAAGAGAACTTAGGGGGACATTTACGGATTATGATCAACTTAAGATGGGTAAAAGTCCTATGCCTAATCTTGAACCATTTATAAAAAGATATATTGATAAATGTCTTAAATAAATGCTAGGACTGAAAAAGTGTTTTTAAGTAAGATTTAAGATTAATAATTTTTAATTTGAAGTAAATTCAAGAAGTTGTTAATGTGATTCCATGTATTAAAATATATAGATTATAAATAAAAAAATGTAGATAATAATTTTTATTAATCTATAAAAAACCTGAATTAGAATATATTTAAATAAAATTGAAATAATATCTTTTTTAAATAAAGTTCCAAATGCAGGGGTTCCCGAGCGGTCAAAGGGGACAGGTTCAGGGCCTGTTGGCGTAGGCCTTCGAGGGTTCGAATCCCTTCCCCTGCATTTATAATCTTTGTTTAAAATAATTAAAAATAATTTTATAATACATAAAATTGTCATAACTTTTTAAGGAGGAATAAAAATTAAGATGAAATGCGGATTGGAAATCCACGTTCAACTTGAAACTAATTCTAAATTATTCTGTGATTGTCGCACTAATTATCAGGATGCCCCATCCAACTCTAATATTTGTTTTGTATGTTTAAATCAGCCTGGAGCTAAACCTTATCCACCTAATAATGAATCATTGGATGGAGCTATTAAAATAGCCTTGATGTTGGATTGTAAAATAAGTTCTGAAGTTACATTTTTCCAGAGGAAACATTATGACTACCCAGATCTACCTTCAGGATATCAGCGGACTTCAATTCCTATTGGATACGAAGGAGATCTCAACGGTGTTAGAATAAGAGAAGTTCATTTAGAGGAGGATCCTGGTCAATATAAACCTGATCTTGGTTTAGTAGATTTTAATCGGTCTGGTATATCTTTAATTGAAATTGTAACCGAGCCAGATATGAAATCACCTGATGCAGCTCGTAAATTCTTAAGGGAACTTATAAGAGTTTTAGAATATAGTGGTGTTGCCCGTGGAGAGGGAACTATGCGCGCTGATGTGAACATCTCTTTGGAGGGTGGTAAACGGGCTGAAATCAAAAATATTAATTCTATAAAAGGTGCTTACAAGGCTCTTCAATTTGAGATGGTTCGACAGAAAAATCTTTTGAAGAGGGGAATCGAGATAAAACAAGAAACTAGGGCTTTCTTAGAATCTCAGATGATAACTGTTCCAATGCGACTTAAGGAGGAAGCTGAAGATTACAGGTACATACCAGATCCGGATCTACCGCCTATGTTTGTAGAGGAAGATAAAATTAAGATTATAAAAGATGAAATGCCTGAACCTGCCCATATAAAGACTGAAAGGTTTGTAAATCAATATGGAATAAAAAAGGACGATGCTCAAGTACTTACATCTGAATTGGAATTGGCTGATGCATTTGAAGAAGTGGTTTGTGAGATTGATCCTAAGTTTGCAGCTCTTTGGATGAGGGATGAACTTAAAAGAGTGATCTATTATAACAAGTTAAGTTTTGAGGAAAGTGGAATAAAGCCCAAGCAAATAATAGATCTACTCAAAATGTTGCAGGATAAAACGATCACCACCAAAGCTGGGCAGAGGATTATTGAGAAATTGCCACTAAACACTAAAATGCCTAGGCAGATAGCTGAGGAAATGGGTTTAGTTGGATTGATGAAAGAAGATGTGGTGGTTCAAGCGGTTAAACAAGTTATAAAAGAGAATCCTGAAGCAGTTTCCGATTACAATGAAGGAAAAAAAACTGCATTAAACTTCCTTATAGGACAGGTCATGAAGATAACTAAGGGAAAAGCAGATCCAGGTGATATATTTAAACTGCTTGAGAAGGAGTTGTAGAATAAGCTAAATTAAGAAATCTTTTTTATAAAAGGTGGAAAATTTTTTATCAATCTTCTAACATACCAATTTTTAAATTTTAAAAATGATTAAATAGTAAATTAAAAAATTTTTTTCGATGATTTTTATTATTAATTCCTAAGAAATTCAGGTTTGAATATAGATGGCAAAAAACATATTGAATATGATTCTTTGGCATCCTGAAATGAGAATAGATCAAGCTAAAATAAGTTACATCCACAGGGGAGCTCCTGGGAATCTTAAAACAATCAAAGGAAGTTTCGTTAATCGATTGGAAAATGGGTTCTTGATACTAAACGATGGAACTCAGATTCCATTTCATAGAATAATTAAAATAGAATATAATGATAAAACACTGTGTATTCGATAATTTATATATGGAGATTTAAGATGAGTAGTGCGGCTCTTGTAAAGGATTATATGACTAAAAAGGTTATCACTGTTAATCCAGATACACCCAATGAGGAAGTTATAAAGTTGATGAGAGGTAGTGGTCACGATGGATTTCCTGTTAGAACTAATGGAGAAGTTGTTGGAATGGTGACGGCTTCTGATTTGCTCTTAAAACCATGGGATATTAATGTTGGGGAGATAATGTCTACGGATATAGTGGTGGCCGATCAGGAAATGTCTATCAATGACGCTGCCAGGGTGATGTTTAGAACGGGCATATCCAGATTGCCGGTAATAAATAAAGAATGTAAACTGGTAGGCATAATAACTAACACCGATATTGTAAGATCACATATTGAAAGATCCACTCCTACGAAAGTTAATTACTTCAAGAGGACTCTTGAACAATTATATGGCATTAAAACTAAGTTAGTGAGAATGAAGGTTCCTATAAAGGATCTTAGACCTACTCAAAATAAAATATACGCTGATGAACTTCAAGGCAGGACTTATGAGCTTAAAAGAGGTTTGGCAGAGCCAACAATAGTGGTTAAGGTGGGTGATAGATTTATATTAGTGGATGGTCATCATAGGACTGTTGCTGCTCTTAAATTAGGTTATGATCAAATTGATTCTTATGTTATTAATTTGGATGAAGATATAAAGTTAGGCTTGGAGAAAACTGCAGATAAAGAGGGGATATATACTTTTTGGGATATAGAAGTCATCGATGATGCTCAACACCCTTTAATTGCCCTGACTGGCACCCTTAGAAAGGAGGATCAAAAGTGAGGGATAAAATCATTAGAGAAGTTTATCAAGTATTAGAGGAGAGAAGAGATTATCCTATTGATTCCTATACTTCGGATATTATGAGGGATGATGAAAAATGGGCTGAAGATAAAATATTGGAGAAAATCGGTGAGGAAGCTACTGAACTTGTAATAGCCTCTAAAAATGATGAAAATATAGTTTATGAAGCAACTGACCTAATATTCCACACAATGCTTCTCCTAGTTTATAAAGGTGTAGAATTAGATGAACTTTTTAAAGAATTTGAGCGGAGAAGAAGTTAAATTTACAAATCTTCATGAAAGACTATTATTTTTACTATTAAACAGAGTTTAAGCATAATATATTTATCTTCCTATAACCTCTTCTATAAATCTACTTTTAATATCCTCCGGTTC
>PMWA01000003.1:0-1994 GCA_003166335.1 Methanobacterium sp.
TTCAACACCGTAACCTACAGCAACATAACAATGAGTTAACTCATGTATAACCACCGCAACAAAGAGTAATGTGATGAGAACCGCGATGGTTAAACTCACTCCGGGTATTAAATTGAATAAAGCCACAAAATAGATGGCTAACATTAAAAGTAGGAATGATATATGTAATTCTATGGGTATTCCAAATACACTGAAAATTTTTAGGGAATATTTCATGATATATATATTAATGTTTTAATATTTTAATATATTTAATCAAATGAATTAGTGGAAACATTGATTAAGATTAAATAGAGTTAAATCAGATAAGCAAAAATAATTTTCTTTTAAATTAAATTTTTATGAGACATAATTATCTTAATTTTTAAAATTTTGAATAAAAATTATATAACTTTAAAAACAGAGTTAATTCTAAAGAGGTGTTATAAAATTGAAGGTAACAGAATTTTTAGGCAGAAGAGTAGTAGATAAAAAGGCTATGGAAATCGGTAAAATATCTGATTTAATCATAGAACCTAAAGAATCAATTATAACTGGAATTCAAATATCCACTGGAGAATTCGGACTTAGAAGAACGGATTTATTTATCACACCCGATGATATAGATGAGATAGGAGATTACATCCTCCTTAATGTTTCAAAAGATGAAATAAAAGGAGTCGGGGAAAAAGAAGAACAAAATTCTCAGGAAAAACCCAAAGAAACTTCCACTTTAAAATTTTAATCTCCAAATAATTAAAAAAAGTTGATTCCATAAAAAATTGATTTTATAATATTATAATTCAATTTAAAGTTTAATTTTTTTTCATAATTCATTATTTGGGTAAAAAAATTAAAGGGGATTTTAAAAATGGAAGCAGTTAAAAACATTCTAATCGGCTCCCACGCAAGATACACCGGCACGGGCAGTGCCGGAGAAATTATAGACATCAAAACCGATGAAGAAGGAATCTGGGCGAAAATTGACACCACTGAATTATGGTACAACAGTCAATTTCTAGAAGTAATCGATGAAAACGAGTACCAACGAATAAAACATAAAGAAAAAGAATTAAGCGGCAAAGAAAAAGTTAAAAAAGACGTGAGCCTCAAAAAGAAACTAGAAGAAATAGATATGAGCTCAGAACTTTGTGATGGCGGAGGTTAAAATAACCCCAATGATTTTTTTTTAAAAATTCAAAGCTTAACAAATAGATAAAATTTTCAGTGTAATTTAGAAAGACAAGTTCTAAGATTTTAAATAATGTATTAAATAATAAAATTTATGTATTAATATTTAATATAATTATTTAAAATTATATCAAGACTCGATCAGGGTCAAAATCCAGTATTTCATCATCTGGATTGTATATTACCGGTTTTTTTCTATCAATTTTATCTACATTTAAATCTTGATCATCAGTTATTTCCTTATCAGTAGAAGGTTTATCATAGTATGTTTCGAAGATTATATTGACAATTTTATCTTCTTCAGAACTATCACCTTCAAATAAAGCCATTTGTAGCTTAATCAATCTCTCTAGGTCTCTTATGGATTTTATCTCTATTTTACCTTGATTTAAATTTTCCATAAACAAATTTAACAAATCATCCAAAATTAAGCCACATTTAGCTTTATATTTTGTCAAATTTTTATTTATTACGTTATCTATCTTATTTCTTCTTAATTCATCGATGTGGTCATCGTAAGCTCTAGCCCGATCTACCCATTTAAATTCACTAGACCATCTATTGAATTTACTGATCTGAGCTCCATCGGACAATTCGGCTACTTTTTTTATAGATCTACGTGATTGAAGATCACGATATTTACAAAAGGCCATATAATTTATTGATGTTTCTTCGGGAAGCCGTTCCCATATTTTCTTATTATTATCTCTTGTCATACATATCTATCTCCTTTAATACTAGTTAATTCTATTTTAGGTTAAATTCGTATTTAAAGTTTTCTATGTGCTTAAATAATTTATATAATATATATTATATATTGTTAG
>PMWA01000003.1:1999-5930 GCA_003166335.1 Methanobacterium sp.
CGGATAATTCCATCATTCTCTTGAAACAATTTCTCATAAAAAAATTATAAGTGAAATCTAAAGCAAAAAGAAGAATAGAAAATCACAATTAATCATCCAAGAGCTGGAAAATCAAAATAAATATAAAAACGCTAATACTAAATTATCATTTAGCTGATCGTTGCAAATATTAAAAAATAATAAATATTCTAAGAAATACAATAGTATACACTAAATTTCATTTCAAGGATTATTAGTTTCCCTCAAACTAAAAGACGATACACATAAAATATAAAATTTACCAAATATATTAAATATTAATTTAAGGTAATAAAAATTTAAAATTTAAAAAGAATGTGGTATAATATCTTTATGTTTGACTTCAATACCTAAGCCAATACCCTAACCTTTTCTTTTTTGCAAAATGTAAAAATTGAATAATAATATTGAATTTTTTAAAAAAAATTCATGAAGAAATCTGAAATAGTAATCTTTTACAATTGTAAAAACACAACCAACCTGAAAAGATTACGATTTATAGTTAATTTTTTTTGATTTTAAAAACAATGCATAAGCATATATTTTAAATCTCCATTTTTTGCATTTGATAGGTGAAATACTTCAGTTTTTATGTTAAATGCATATCCACTATCAGAACGTTTTGGATGTAAAAGAACCAACAAAATCAAGGCACCAAGCGCTAAAAGGGAATATTCTAAATTCCATTTATCAATTAATTCAAGTTTATCATGTTTGTATTTTGAATAACATTTGAACCATTTAGGGGTAATCTGATCAAATTTTTCAAAGGATAAATAATTTGTTTAGTAGGAATCACCAATAACATATAATTCCTTAATTGGTATGTTGATTCGATAATTTCCCTATAAATGACAATATTCTGATTTTTCCTTTTCTTTTCAATATCATTAACATAATCAAACTTACTACTTTCTAAAATTAATTTAAATAGTGTTTCAATTTCTGTACATACTTTGAGACAGAAATCCATCAATTTCGATGATCCGAACTTGTAACAAGGGCTATTGAAATCGGATTGAGGTTCTATAAAATCAGTTAACTCTAAAAAATCTTTTTCAATTTCTTCATATCTTCTTTTAAAGATAAATAATCATCTTTAAGACCATATTTCATAATATCCCTGTGTTATATTTATTTAAATAAAGTAATGTCATACAATAATTTTAATATTTTTATACAAATTAAATTTTTAAAAAAATCTATACTTTTATAAGTTCCAATAAATTTTTTTTTTAAATTATATATTATTTACATAATAGAATAGATCTATTAATTAAACCATAGAATAACATTTAAACTTTAGAAGCTATGATTATCCATGAAAAATAATCTTTTTAACCAGGCGCTGATGAAAAAATATGCCCAGGATAAGGCATTAAATTGACATTCTAACATCGATGGTTATGAAATTTCTTTACATTCCCCCCAAATTTTTACTTCATCAAAAAATTTTTTCTTATTTGATAAATGCAACCAACCTGGAAAGATTGCGATTTCATAACTAAAAATTATTAATAAATTTAATTTTTTTTAGGATAAATTCTCACTAAATAACTTTAAATTTCATTTAAATATTTTATAAAGGTAAAATTTTAGTTTTCGAAAATGGGATAAAATTTTATATTCTTTTTTTGTATTTCAATTCTTTAAATTTGATGGTGAATTCTGTCCCGTGACTACTGTCAAGTTTTATTGTTCCATCTAACTGTTTAACTAGTGAATTCACAAGTTTAAGGCCTAATGATGTTTTTATATTTTTAAAATCAAGGTCTTCGGGGAAACCTACTCCATCATCGCTGATAACGAGTTCCAATTCATTTTTAAGATATTGGAGGGATATAGTTAATTCACCAGCCGTATCATCAGGGTATTCGTATTTCAAGCTATTGGAGACCAGTTCACTAATGATTAATCCACAAGGAACTGCAGTTTCCATGTTAAGACAAATATTATCAACATTTATTATAGGTGTAATATTATTTTTTATACTGTAAGAGTGAAATAAATTTGAAACCAGGGGGTTTATGTATTCTGAGAAGTTTATTTGACTGAGATCTTCCGATTGGTAAAGCACTTCATGAAGTAGGGCCATGGATGAAACACGGTTTTGGCTCTCTTGTAAAACATTAACCGCTTTAAGATCTTCTTTAACATAATCTTCTTGTAGATATAATAAACTGGAAATAATCTGCAGATTATTTTTAACCCGATGATGGATTTCCTTAATTAACAAATCTTTCTGACGAATAGATAATCTAAGATCTTTTTCCACCTTTTTAAGGCGAGTAATGTTCCGAGCTACATGAACACTACCCATTAAATTTCCTTCATCATCATGTAAAGGAGATACACTTACAATAAAATCACCACACAAACGATCTAAATGAATCTCCACAGTATGCTCTAATCCATCATCTAATAACTTACGGTGAGGGCATAAAATATGCGGTTCATTAGAACCGTGCACGGCCTCATAACAAATTAAACCAACACAATCATCAACTTCAACACCTAAACTGTCTGCCATTGTCTTATTCACACGAGAAACATGATAATCTTTATCAATTATGGCGATCAAATCTGGTACAGCATCAAAAGTACGTTCCCATTCTTTAGATGCTTTATAAAGTTTATTTTCCATCTGTCGGCGTTCTGTAATGTCCCTAATGATAGATGTGAAATATGATTTTTCTCCAGTTTTCCAAGCGGAAAGCGACATTTCAAAAGGAAATTCAGTTCCATCCTTTCTTAATCCCAGTGTTTTCAAGGTTTTACCCACTAGACGATGTTTTCCAGAAACTTTAAACCTCTCTAATTCACTTAGATAATCTTTTTTAAACCTATTAGGCATCAAAACCGTCAAATTCTTGCCAATTATTTCCTCCCGTGAATATCCGAAAATAGTTCCTAAACTATCATTAACAAACAATATCATTCCATTCATATCAGTAGTGATAATAGCATCAACAGCTGACTCTGCAACAGCTCTGAAACGTTTTTCACTTTTTTTAAGTGCAAATTCCGCTTTTTTACGGTCAGTAATATCTCTTATAGATTCAATGGCACCGTTGAATTTACCATTGCGATCATATAAGGGAACCGCCTTAGCCCAAATACTATGATTTTTTCCTTTAAAGTTAACATCCACTTCACCTAATAGCTGGTTTCCCACTTTTTTGACCAAACTATATTTCTCTTCAAGTTCTGGTTCAGATTTTAATACTATGTCAATAAGTATCGGTCTCTTTGTTCCATAAAAAGGTAAAGCATATTCATAATTTCCTTTTCCTAAAATATCATTTGTTTTTACTCCAGTCATCTCCTCAATGGCACGATTCCAAGAAATAACGTTTCCCTGATCATCTATAGCGAATGTAGCATCAGGTAAGAATTCTATAATCTCTGATAATCTTTGCTCTGATTCCTTCAAAACATTTTCGACTATTTTTCGGTCTGTTATGTCGGTGTGTGTACCTACCATTCTTAGAGGTTTACCATCTTCGCCGGTTTCTACAACACGTCCTCTGCTAAGAATCCAACACCATTTATCATTCTTAGTTTTCAAACGAACCTCAATAGAGTATCCTTCAGCATTATCAATATGATATTGTAATTCTTTTTCAAAACCCTCAACATCATCAGGGTGTATCAGAGATCTGAGCGATTCATAGGATGCAGGAAACTCCCCATCATCATATCCTAACATATTATAATAGATAGGGCTGAAATAGGCTTCACCGGTAGGTACATTCCAGTCAAAAAACCCTTCATTAACTGCTTCAACGGTTAAAGAATATCGCTCTTCACTTTCTTTTAAATCTTTTTTCGCTAATTCTTGTTCATTTCTTGTTTCGATTGAATCTAGGGCTAATGATATGTCTAATCCCATTTCTTTAACTAAATTTATTTC
>PMWA01000081.1 GCA_003166335.1 Methanobacterium sp.
ACAGTATCCAATTCTTGCGCAACATCAATGCTAAGATCCTCATCTCTTTCAATCAGAAACACTTTATGTCCATCTTTTAAAAGATCTTTAGCCAAATTGAAACCTAATCTCCCAGCACCCATAATTACTACTAACATTTACACATTCCTACCTACATTATTAATACAAATTTAATTAACAGCTAAAATATCATTTAAATGGAAAACAACAATAGTTACATCCTTAATAATAAGTTTAAACAGTGATATAAATTTTTCTCCGGAAAAAATCGTTTCAATTCTATTTTTTTTTAATCATGATCATGTAGGTTTATCCAAACTACAATACATGCATCAATATTAAATCAGCACCATTTAACGACTTAAAACAAATAAACTAAGATCAAAAATATCATATGATCTAAATTATAAATTAACGCCATCAGAGGTTTTTATAATATTGAAAGAAGGTTAAAACCTTTGATTAAGTAAAAAAAAAGAAAAATATTAAAATAATATTTATTTGATTATGAATTATATCTATTTTCTCGTCCAATTAATACTACTTTTTCATGGAGCATTATGTTCAACATTGATTTAAACATTTTCAAATCCGACATCAATACCTCCTTTAGGTAAACGAGTGAAAGTGATTTTAATCTAATCATTATAAATATAAGCTGGTTAATCATCTTTAGCGTATTTTAACATGCAGCGTAAAGTAAATTTTTGCAGCGAAAGATGCAGCGTATTTTATTCATGATAATAATTATATTTGTAGATATTAAATTTGAATCAATAATTCAAAATTTTTTATCATATTCGAATATAGTATGATTTTTATCATATTTTAGTATTTTTCTTTAAGATTATTTTAGTTATCAAAAATTTATAATTTTAATTTATTCAATTTTATTAATACTTATATCCAGATTTTTATATCAAAAAAATGAAAAAGAAGTAACGTTAAAATGTAATCTCTGGATATATTAATAAAAATTTTGTTGAATATCCAGATTTAAATAATACTTTTATATACTAAATTATATATTATGATTAACTTTTTTTAAATTTAAGCATTATATAACATACCATAGGGCTAATCATAGTGCCATACATTGAATGTTGGGGTTATAAAAAAAATGAAATTAAAGCATTTAAATATACGTGATTATATCAGTAAGCGTTTAGTTACGCAATTACGATTGTATACTATCCTTTTCTTTGTAATGTTGGGTGTAGTCGTTTATGAAGTATTTTTGGGTAGTATTAGTATTTTTTTAGCGTTTGTGGGATTTTTAATTGGTTTTGGTGTGGGTGTTTTAGTTAGTCGGATGATTCATTTATCTTGGGATGAGGATTCTAATATGGTGATTGGACGTATGGATTGGATTGGAGCGGTGGTACTGGTAATATATTTCATATTCAGTATTGCGAGAACAATTTATCTCGGTTACTTTATTCAGGGTACCGCTTTTATCGTGATTATTATTTGCATTACTGGAGGATCTATGCTAGGTAGAAGTATGGGTACAAGTCATGGTATTAGAAGGATTTTAAAGGCTTGGGATATTATTCGATAATAAAAAAAATAGTTTAATTCATCAAAGAAATTGGGTTAATAAAATTAAAAGTCGTCGTTAACATATTCCCTTTTGCATGAAAATATATTAAGAGTTGATTGTTTTTTAATTTTAACTCCATATAACCGACATAGAGCTAATATGTCGCTGATGACGACACGATCAAGTTAGAGTGACAGTCACATTGTGATAAATTTATAAAAAAATTAGAAAAGAAATTGAGTGAAGTAATCGTCCTCCTAATCATATTAGTGGTGAGTTCTTATTTTATTGCGGATGGATTGAATCCTTTGATGATAAGCCATACTGCTAGAGATATTTCAAAAGCGGCTAATTTGGCTTGATTTAAACTCCTCTCTTAATGAAAAAGATTGCTAAATATACCAAAGTGCTCCCACTAGGATAAATAAAGGTTAATGCAATTGCAATTAAAGCTAAAGCTGGAAATGCTAAGTTAAGTTTTTTATTATAATTTATAGTCTTTCGATCTAAATTTTCATCTATGAAATTTTTTTTATCTGCATAATACCAGTTGAAGCCATATAAAACTCCAATGATAAACATGTTTAAATTAAAGAATATCATGGGTACTTGAAGGTATCCATAATGACCAATTAGATTAGAGGAAAAAGGAACCAGTGCTACGAACATTAACCATATAATATTTATCCACAAAAGTGTTTGATTGGTTTTTTTAATGAAATAAAATTGTGAATGATTTTTTCTCCAAAATATCGCCAGTAAAATGAAACTAAGAGCATAAGTAAAAAATTGAGTAACCATATTGGTTAAACTGTATAATATATCTGCGTTAGTGGCGGGATAAGGTATTTGGGGCACAGTTAAACTTAAAACGAGTAAAGTCATGGCAATTGCAAATATACCATCTACTAAGGTTTCCAATCGTTTAGTATTCATCCAAATATTAGAAGTCTCTGGATTACTCTGTTTCATATCCCATCATCCGCCATTAATTTTTTGTAAACTCTTTTTTTGTAAAAAAGAAAAAAATAGATAATCTAAATTTAGTTTTATTGCTATGCATAATAACTTTATTAATAAGTATAATATAGATAAAATCCACTATACTTATATCAACTTTTCAAAAACATGTATACAGCAGGATTAAAATTTGGCGATGTTTTTCTTGATGCAGGAATTCCAAAAAGTGATCCAACACCTGAAGAGTATCGAAGGAAAACTTTACCTAGCCTCAAAGGCCTCTAAGAAATATTGAAGTGAGTATGAAGATAATGTGGATAATATTAATTATTTATGATTTATTCATATTTTGATTCCATTTTCACATATAAAAGGACTTACGCCAAGGATGAGAGTCTATTTAAGATTATTTAAGATAATTAAAAGGCGCTGTTAATAATTTCAATTTCTATGAGATAAATTCGGTAAGTTAAAATGGAAATTATAACTATAATTCCTTCTTATAATGAAGAAAAAACTATAAAAAAGATAGTGCATCAGGCTTTAAGTTATTCTGATATCTTAGTGGTTGATGATGGTTCAACAGATCATACCTCTAAATTAGCTGTTGAGGCAGGAGCCAGGATAATTAAACATGAAGTTAATTTAGGTAAAGGTGCAGCTATCAAAACAGGTATTGAAAAAGCATTGGATGATGATTACAAGGTCATAATATTGATGGATGGTGATGGACAGCATAACCCTAAATGTATACCTTTCCTAGCTTCAGGCATAGGGAAAGCAGAAATGGTGATCTGTTCCAGATTTATTGATGGCCCTCCTTTAGGAATGACTTTAATGAGGAGGTTATCTAATAAGTTAACCACAAACCTTCTTAAAATCATCACTGGATATCAACTTACAGATAGTCAATGTGGTTTCAGAGCCTTTTCATCTGATGTTGCACCTTTTTTTTTAAAAATACCTTATGATGATTATGCATATGAATCAGAGATTATATATCAAGCATCTAAAAATGGTGTAGTGATTATAGAAAAACCTATACCCTGCTCTTATAAAGATGAAAAATCATATATAACCTGGATAAATGTATTAAATTATAGTTTATTTTTATTAAAACTTTTTTTAAGAGAATTAAAATGGAGGATTAAACATTGAAGCGGTTTTATGTGCTTTTAACCAGCCTAATCCTTATAGTATTACTAGTGTTATGGATTGGGCCATTAAATATAGTTAAAACTCTTGAAACAGCTAATTGGATTTTAATTCTACTGGCAATCCTTATACATCTAATTGTAGTAGGTGTCAGATCACTGCGGTGGGGTTTTATCATAAACCAAACTACAGAATTTAAAAAAAATTATATTGTAAAAACTATCGGTATTTTTGCAGGTAACTTCAGTCCTATGAAAAGCGCTGGAGAAATTTTAACTGCAGTCGCCGGTAAAAACATTAACCAAATAAGTTTATCTAAAGGTTTATCCGCAGGTCTCACTGAAAGATTCTTCGATTTAGGCATAGTAGGATTTTTATTAATAATATCAGCATTATTCCTACCACAAATACGTTACATCGCCATAATCGGTGGTGTAACCTCTTTAATTGTTATGATAATAGTTTATCTTATAAACTGGAAAGAAAGCCGTGCATTATGGCTCTACTCAAAAGTACATCCCATCATAGGCAAACTACCTATTAAAGAAGAAGTTCTAGATAATCTTTATCAAAAATTCACTCAGGGATTACGAGGGATGATTGAATATACTCATTCCTTCACCAGCTTCAAAAATTTAAGCATAGTCAGTATACTAACTTTAATGTCCTGGCTACTGGAATGCGTCCGACTTTACACAGTAGCCTATGCATTCAACGTTAAAATAAGTTTCATAGCAATAATCGTCATATTCCTCCTAGCTAATGTAATTGGAGTACTATCAGTTCTTCCCGGAGGAATTGGATCTATAGAAATATCTCTAACCGGATTATTCGTACTCTTCGGTGTTTCTAGTGTGCTAGCGGGAAGTATTGTCCTGATTGACAGGTTAATATCCTTCTGGTTAGTAAACATTCTAGGAATAATCTTTTCATCTTATTATGCACAAGATATTTTAGAGGAAATCAAAAAGTACACTTTAAATGTAAATTCACCCAAAGTTGACTAAAAAAAAATAAGAATTCCACATATCAACACAATTTCTAAATTACTAAATTAAATGATTTTCATGGTTTGATAAATAGACTTAACTCGATCAACAGTATCGATATCCTCAATGCTAAGGTCATTTCTGATTCTTTTAACCACCGGGAATCTTAACGAGTATCCACTCTCATATTCTGGGCTTTTCACAATCTCGCTGAAAGCAATTTCCATAATGATTGATGGAACCATCTCCACCTGTCGGCCTATTTTGCGTATAATCAAGGGTTCAGAGATTTCTGAAAGTTCCTGAAGGGTTTTATCATCTAATCCAGTTGCTACATGTGCCAAATTTTTAAGTTTGTTGTCTTCATCACGCAATGCCAAGAGAAAAGAACCTATAAGATGAGCTCTTTTACCCGTGCCATAAGTTCCACCCACCACTACCAAATCCAAAGTTTCAGGCGTAGCTTTCCATTTAAGCATCTTTTTCCCCCGTATACCCGGAATATATGGTGCATAAGGATCTTTTATCATTATTCCTTCATGACCTTCATCTATAGATTCATTGAAAAGATTTTCCGCCTTCTCTGGGTTTTCAGGAGTGACTTTAACCTGAGTGCTCAATTCGAGTTTTCTAGGAATGATTTGAACGATTTTTTCTAAAAGTTCTCTTCGATCCTTGAACGGTTCATCCAATACGGGCTGATTATAATAAAGGACATCAAAGAGATAAATAGTTAAAGGAATTTTTTCTCTCATCTTCTCTATCTCATATTTCCTTCTCACTCTCTGCAAAATATATTGGAATGATATGGGTTTACCATCCTGAGTAACAATTATTTCACCTTCTACAATAAAGTCAGATGGTTTAATAGCCTTTTTAATGTATTCTATAATTTCAGGTAAAGCTGGACTTATGTTTTCCAGTCTCCTAGTGAAAATATTAATTTCATCTCCTTCACGATGAATTTGCACCCTTATACCATCATATTTCGTCTCGCAAAATGCCCAGCCCATCTCCTGTATGCTAGTTATGTAGTTGGGTGATAATTGGGCTAGCATGGGTTTTACTGGTTTTCCCGGTTCAAGAGTAAGTTTTTGCAGTCCTTCCGTCCCTTGTTCTTTAGCCACCTCGGCAACTAGACCCAGATCATTGGTTAACATATTTGCTCTTTCTACAGTTTCTTTCGGAACTTTAAATGCTCTGGAAACAGCATCTTTCATAGTTCCTTCCCCCACACCCACCCGAAGTTCTTCTATAACTGTTCGGGTAATGTATTTAGCTTCCAAAGGTGATGCTGATGATAAAAGTTCTCTGAGTATTTCCAATTTTTTATACTGTGACCTGCCTCCAGTTATATCTGCAATTTTAACCAGATTTTGATGAACCTTTTCTATTGTAAGATTTCTTCTAAAGAGAGTTGATTGAACTTTACGAGAGAAAAGTTCTTGTGCAGCCAATCCTATATCTCCACTGTCTCTCATTTGATCCTCTACTTCTCCAGGTTTAACACCCACCACTAATGCAATTGCTTTCATCAGGAGTTTAGAACCTAAACCGAGCTCTTCTTCACTCCAAGTGGGAAATATTCTGCCTAATGTAAGTAAAGTAACTATTGAAAGAATATTTGGGTCTTCTTCGCCCACCATACTTAGAAAATCTGCAATTAAGGATGTTTTCTCTAATCTTTTAGTCGTGGAGTCCAGTACTTCATAAAGTTCCACCAACTTATCATACTTCATATTACTTTCAGCAGACATTTCCTATCCCTTACACTCTGAATAAAAAAAAAATAATTAATGTTTTAAATTTGCTTATAATATGTTTTTTTAGAGATTATGTGATATAAAATTTTAATTAAAAAATATTTCTTTTACTAAGATTATATTTGATTTAAAATAATTATATTAGGTTAAATTAAAGCTTAAATTCCTTAGCAAATTTAAGGTGATGATTAAATAACCGTTCACCCCAAAATATAGCCGCTTTACTCTGGCTTATTAAAAATGTATTAAGATCATAATCTCCATTTGCAGAGAATAATCCCAAAGCAATGAATTTATCACCCAAAGTAAGGGAAATCTGAGTGTTATCCCCAACTATTCCCAATTTAAGATTATCCGATGACGCACATTTCTCAATAGTTTCTGAATTTACTGTTTTAAGTAATATCTTCAGTATCTCCTCAGTAAAAAGTAGATGAATTTGACCATTAGCTTCGAGATTTTCAAACAATAATTCGATGTTAGATGCAAAAAAAACTGATGATAAATGTTTCACATTATTAGTTTCTGATATAAATTTTGATACAATAGTGTAAGGTTTGATAATATCAGTGCTGGTGGATTTTATAATAGTTGAACTTTCTAAACAACCAATATCTTTAAGAAGTTCAGGGGGTATCGATCCAATTTCATGATTCAAAAATAGATTTCTGCCTTTATTTATAGTGTAAACTGATTTTATAACGTCAATGAGTTTATGAGTTGAGATTTCACCCACCTGTGATAGATAGTACTTTCCTGCTTCACGGAATATAAAATCTTTTTCTTCTAATTGATACATACCATGTAGAATAGTTGACGAACTAAAATGAAGTTCTTTTCTTAAGCTGGTTAAATTCTTTGATCCTTTAATCAAACTGAGTAATATTTTAACTCGGACATCGGAAGCGACGAAAAACTTTAAATCATCTTTAACATCGTCGTGAAGTTCAAAAATATCATCCAAATCCAATTAATTCACCGATCCCTTGTCCTTAAACTAATTTATAAAATTGTACTTATTATTTTATAAAAACTTGCTGTTATTTCAATGTTGACCTTAAAAGTTTAAAATAACGCATTGTAATCCTCAAAATAGTATTATCCCGTACAGAAAAATATATAAATTGGATAATTCAAAAAACAAAAAAAATTGTTTAAAAAATTAAGAATAATGTTATTTAAGAGTGTTTAAAACATTTTTTAACAAAAAAATATAGACTTTCTAAATGAACTGTTCAAAACGCTCTTTCTCTGCCTTACATATGGGGCAA
Organism: Methanobacterium sp.; assembly: GCA_003166335.1. GTDB lineage: Archaea > Methanobacteriota > Methanobacteria > Methanobacteriales > Methanobacteriaceae > Methanobacterium_A. Next base: position 7,682 of record PMWA01000081.1, read on the forward strand.
ATCTCGGGTGGCTCTCCTCTGGCACATAAATACCCGCAAACTCGACATCTCCATATTGGAATAGAAGAAGATGATATGATTCCATTGACTGAGTTAGTCTTTAACTTTTCACGATCCTCTGATGAAGGTCTTCTTTCAGGTATAGGTTTCAATTTCTTTTCACCATTTAATATCTCACCTGACACGTATAAACCACAATAACAAGCTCCATATTCATCTAGATCAGGATCCCGATAAAAGCAAGGACATATTATATCCAAATCCTCCGCTTTATCATTAACCGCTAACCTACAGGGGCATGCTTCATAACCATAACGATTATCATTAAATATTATGTTCTTCAGTAGTGATTTTGTGAATTCAACATCCGGATTGAGATGGTAACCCGCTGATTCGACTTGCTTCTTCAATTCCATGTAATACTGGTTAAGTTCTTCATCACCGACCACAAGCAAGTCATTAATTAAAATTTTATTCATTTAACAGCCCCTTAATTCCTTCCTCATCGAATCCTACGATAGTTTTTTCATCATTTATCACCATTGTTGGGAAGGAAAGCTGAGAATTCCATTTTTTAACTTGTTCTATGATTTCATTCCGTTCATCACCTTCTAAAAGATCCACGTATATGTAATCATATTCAACATTTAACTCCTCAAGAAGCATTCTAGTCTTCCTACACCATCCACATGTACTTAAAGCATAAAGAACTAACTTACCTTCATTTTTCCCATCAACGTGCTGCATTGGCATGATAATACATCCTCCAACTTTATCAGTTAAATTTTTTTTTTTTATTCAAAAAAAACAAAAAATTAGGTGTTATAATATTTAAGTAAAAACTTCTATTAATAATTTTAAAAAAAAATAGAATATAATAATAATCCCTATAAAAAATCATACTTAATTTTTTTAGTTTAAATATCCCTAACTAATCTTAAAGCACAGAATTCTCCACACATAGTGCACATATCCTCACCATGAGTAGGTTTCCTCTCCCTATACCTGCACGGTTTGACTTGATCAAAAGCCAGTTGAAACTGCTGTTTCCAATTAAAATTTCTCCGAGCATTCGCCATTTTAAGTTCATCATCCCAAGCACTAGTTATACCCTTCGAAACATCCCCTGCCTGTGCAGCTATTTTAGATGCAATAACCCCTTCTTTCACATC
>PMWA01000126.1 GCA_003166335.1 Methanobacterium sp.
CCCTCAACCTAGCGCCTTTGACCGCTCGACCACCCCTGCAAAAAAAAATAGTTAAAATAATATTTTCAACGAATTAACGTTAAGCATACAGACATCTTTAGTTTTCCATATTTAAATCTTATCCTACGATATTTATTTTATTTATTTAACACATTTATTACTAAATAAAATAGAATTTAACTTACTCAAAAATTTTTATTTTATTTAGGGAGAAATTTTTATGGAAGCAGTGAAGGATGTTGTTGAAGGTGTATTAGTAGATATTGAGGTTTCTCCTAAATCCAAGAAGTTTGAAATTTCTGGTTATAATATGTGGAGGGGCGAAATTGAAGTTAGAATTGTATCGGTTCCTCAGAAGGGTAAGGCTAATAAGGAGATTATAAAAGAATTTTCTCAATTAACTAAGTCATCGGTTGAGATCGTGTCGGGTCTTAGAAGTCAGCATAAGACTCTGAAAATTTATGGTATTTCTGAATCAGAGTTTTTAGATGTTTTAAGGAGGAATACTAGTTTAATAAAATAAAGTTTTTTTTAATAATCCTAAATTTCTCATTTAAAAAAAAAAATTAAAGGGTGATTCTGATTTTTAATTAAATATTATTAACTAAGTTTTTGTTTGCTATGTACCATTTAATAGTCTCTTGCATAGCTTCTTCGAAGGTCCATTCTGGTTTCCAGCCGAGATTCTGTGTTTTGGATGAATCTAGTGAGTAACGTCGGTCGTGTCCCAATCGGTCATCCACATATTTTATCAGACTTTCAGGCTTCTCTAAGATATTTAATATAAGTTTTGTTATTTCTATATTAGGTTTTTCGTTTTCACCGCCAATATTGTAAACTTCTCCAATTTTTCCTTCATTTAAAACGACATCAATACCTTTACAGTTATCTAAGACGTATATCCAGTCTCTAATATTTTCTCCGTCACCGTAGACGGGTAATGGTTTATCTTCCAAAGCATTCAATATGAATAATGGAATTAGTTTTTCCGGATATTGGTAGGGTCCGAAATTGTTACTGCTTCTGGTTATAAGAACTGGCATACCATAAGTCTTGTAATAGGCTTTTACCAGCATATCTCCTCCGGCTTTACTTGCTGAGTAGGGGCTGCTGGGGTTTATGTTACTTTCTTCCGTGAAAGATCCGTTTTCTATACTTCCATATACTTCATCTGTAGAGATTTGGAGATACTTCTCTACATCATATTTCCTAGCGCATTCAAGGAGATTATAAGTACCAATGACATCGGTTTTGACAAATATACTAGGGTCTTCAATTGATCTATCAACATGTGTTTCAGCGGCAAAATTCACAACTAAATCACAGTCTTCCATAGCAATCTTCACATCGTCTTCGCATCCTATATCTCCGTTTATAAATTCGATTTCATTAAGGATTTCCTTTAGATTATCCTTATTCCCAGCATAGGTGAGTTTATCTAAGACTGTTATTTCATAATCATAATTATCGTGGATGTATTGAGTGAAATTTGCCCCAATGAATCCTGCTCCACCTGTTATTAATATCTTCATATAAAATCTCCTTTTATATTAATTATCCGTTACTTTTACCTGGTGTTAACAGCCAATCGTAGGGAATTTCCTTAGTATCTGCAGGTAAACGGAATTCATCAGGCTCTTCGTAATTATACGGTAAGGTAGGTACACTTATAAAGTAAGCTGTTTCTGTTCCAATACCTTTAAAACCGTGATATACTAGTGGGGGAACGCTGATGAGCATTGGATTCTTCTCACCTACAAAAAATTCATTCAATTCCTTGTAAGTGGGTGAATCTTCCCGAGCATCATATAATGCAACCTTCATCATGCCATGAATACATGTAAAATTATCTGTTTGTTTTTTATGCATATGCCAAGCCTTAACTACTTCAGGATAAGCTGTAGTAATATAAACCTGACCGAACTCATTATAAATTTCATCATCATTGCGTAATATTTCCATAAGCCAACCCCGTTCATCGGGGATGACTCTGAGTTTTTTCGTTTTTACACCATCTATCATAAAAAAAATCCACCTTTAGTTTAATAATGATTCTCTCAAAAAAAATTTATATATTCTATAGTTATTAAAACATTACTCAATAAAAAATATTTACTTATAGACATTTTAAGGTGAATTTAATAAAAAAAAATAAATTTTATCAAAAATATATTTAATAAATAATTTTTTTAAAAAAATAGGATGTATGAAAAAGATGAAGGGATTGATTTTATCTGGAGGACATGGAACCCGGCTGCGGCCTTTAACGCACACGGGACCCAAACAACTTATTCCCATTGCTAACAAGCCTGTTTTATTCTACGCTATAGAGGATCTTAAAGAAGCTGGTGTAACAGACATTGGGCTTATATTAGGAACTAACATGCCAGAAAAGGTTAAAGAAGCTGTGGGTGATGGTTCAAAATTTGGAGTAAATATCACTTACATACTGCAAGGTGAACCCAAGGGATTAGCCCACGCAGTAGCAGTGGCTCATGAATTCATAGGCGATGAATCATTTATCATGTATTTAGGAGATAATATACTTAAATCCGGAATAAATGAATTCGTGGAGGGCTTTCAAGATTCAGATTATCAAGCCCGCATATTACTGCAGCAAGTGGAAAATCCTAAGCAATTCGGTGTTGCGGAATTAGATCAACGGGGGCAAGTGTTAAATTTGGTGGAGAAACCCAAGAAACCTAGAAGTAACTTGGCATTAGTGGGTATTTATCTATTTAAATCTTCTATATTTGAAGCTATAAGTAATATTAAACCCTCTTGGAGGGATGAGTTGGAGATCACTGATGCTATTCAGGAACTTTTAAACTCCCAACTTAAAGTGGATTCTCATGTCGTTAAAGGATGGTGGAAGGATACTGGTAAGCCAGAAGATGTTTTAGATGCTAATCATTTAATATTAGATGTTTTAAAACCGATAAATAATGGAAAAATTGAGGAAGGAGCTAAGATCAGCGGTAGAGTCTCTATAGGTAATAATACTATAGTTAAAAAGGATAGTGTAATCCGTGGGCCGGTGATTATAGGTGAAAACTGTGAAATAGCTACTTATATTGGACCATATACTAGTATAGGTGATAATAGTAGAATCACTGGTGGAGAAATAGAATCCTCTATAGTGATGGGTGATGCGGTTATTGAATGTGATGAGAGAATAGTAGATAGCCTTATAGGTAATCATTGCCAAATTGTTTCAGGGGAGAATAATCTTCCTAAGGGTCGTAGATTTGTTATAGGAGAAAATTCCTTGATAAATCTATAAAAAGAATTTGATATGATAATCTTTTAATATTCAAATTATTATGCACTCCTTTTTTCTTTTATAAAATGGGAAAATAGTTTATATTTAAAATACTTATTAGTTAATGAAATAAAAAAAGTTTAGTCTGAGTTGGGAGAAAATTGGGTAAATTTATATTAAAGAGATTAATTCAATTATAATTAAGATTTGTTAGGAGTATTGACTCGAAAGATTTTATAAAATAAAATTTATTTGATCATAAAAAAATATTTAAATTCAAATTATAAAAACATGGGACTTACAGTAGGTGAATATTAATATGAAAGCTGTTATACCTGCCGCTGGTTTGGGTACTAGATTCTTGCCAGCTACTAAAGCGCAACCCAAAGAAATGTTGCCTGTTTTTAACAAACCCACCATTCAGTATGTTGTGGAAGAGGCGGTGTCCTCTGGAATTGATGATATACTGATTATAACGGGTAAGGGAAAACGATCCATTGAAGATCATTTTGACCGTTCATTTGAACTGGAATACTTTCTACGGAACTCGGGAAAGACGAATAGTTTATTAGAAATTGAAGCTATTTCTGATATGGCGGATATTTATTATGTGAGACAGAAACAGCAGAAGGGATTGGGAGATGCCATATCATGTGCTAAGAAGCATATTGATGGAGATCCATTTGCTGTACTTTTAGGTGATACTATAACTCAATCTAATATTCCCTGCACTAAACAACTTCTAGAAACTTTTTATAAGTATGAATCATCTACAATTGCCATAGAAATGGTTCCAGATGAGCGGATAGAGAGATATGGTATAATTAAAGGTACTGAGATATCTAATTCCGTTTATAAAATTGAGGATATGGTGGAGAAACCCACTTTAAAAGAGGCACCTTCAAATCTAGCTATAACTGGTAGATATATACTTGTACCTGAAATTTTTGACCATATTGAAAGTATCCCACCAGGAGTAGGTGGAGAGATTCAACTTACAGATGCAATGCGGTTAATGAATGAAATGTACGGTTATGTGTTAGAGGGTAAAGTTTATGACATTGGTAACACGGTGGAATGGCTTAAAAGTTCAATAGAAATAGCCCTTAAAGATGAAAGTGTGAAATATGAGTTAAAACAATATTTGAAAGAACTTTTAAAGGATTAAAATAATTAAACATGAATTCATATTCTTATAAAGTACATTAAATTTTATTCAATTAGAGGTCTTTTTTTTGGAAATTAGAGTTTAATTATAAAAAATTAATTTTTTTTTAAAGTAATATTATAAGTTTAATTTACTATTTTCAGTTCATGATTAAGTTTATTAATAAATGTTTATTAACGGATAAACTTATAAAATAAATAATAAATTTTTTTATTTAATAAAAAAAAATTTCATAGTCGTCATTTGTTTTAAGAAATAAAAGTGGTTTAATGAAGATTTCAATTGTCATTCCGGCCCTTAACGAAGAAGGCATAGTGGGTAAAACAGTTAAATCTGTGCCAATAAAAGAATTAGAAGAGAAGGGATTTGAAACTGAAATAATTGTAGTGGATAACGCATCAACTGATAAAACGGCAGAAGAAGCAAGTGAAGCTGGTGCAAAAGTAGTATATGAAAAGAAGAGAGGATACGGTAATGCTTATCTAAGAGGATTCAAGGAAGCTAAAGGTGATATAATCGTAATGGGAGATGCAGACGGTACTTACCCTCTTAATACTACTTATAAATTCATCCAACCCTTAATAAATGAGAAAGCTGATTTTGTAATGGGATCCAGACTTAAAGGAGATATACAAAAAGGAGCCATGCCAGCTCTTCATAGGTACATAGGAAATCCATTTCTCACCTGGATGTTAAATTCACTATTTTCAACTGGAATATCCGATGCTCATTGCGGTATGAGGGCTATAAAAAAAGAAGCACTAAATAAATTACCTTTACGCAGTGGTGGGATGGAATTCGCATCAGAAATGGTGATTGAAGCATCCCGAAAAAACCTTAAAATAGCTGAAATACCAATCACTTACTATCCTCGAGAAGGGGAATCAAAACTCAGTTCTTTTGCAGATGGATGGAGGCATCTGAGATTCATGATGCTCTACCGACCTACACCATTCTTACTGGTGCCGGGTCTCGTAGTTCTACTTTTGGGTATAACCTTAATGATTGGAGTGTCATTGCTGAGTCAATCCAGATGGAATTCACTAATCTTGGGTAGTTTACTACTTATAGTTGGATATCAAATGCTCCTAGCATGGATTCACTTCGGAGCTTTTGGAGAGACTTATGGTGTCGCCCATAGTTCTGACGTGATAAAAAAGTTCATGAGTTATCACTCATTAGGAAAAGAGCTGCTTTTAGGTGTGATACTTCTAATTGCCGGAGGAATTGTTGGAGTTAATGTTCTTTATACTTGGAGTGCATCTGGGTTTGGAGGATTATACCAAACTTGGAGTGCAATAATGGCTCTGGTACTATGTATATTAGGAATCCAAACTATTTTCTCCGGAATATTCTTGAGTTTGATGCTCTTAAATAATAGTGATAAATCAGATTAAAAATTTTTTTTGAGGGATTCCTGATGAAGATAGCCTATGTTTACGATGCAGTTTACCCATGGGTGAAGGGAGGAGCTGAAAGAAGGATTTATGAATTAGCAAGAAGGTTAATCCTTAAGGGTCATGAAGTCCACTGGTATGGTGTAGGTTGGTGGTGGCCAGAAGAAGGCCCGAAAGATATTGAATTGGATGGTATTAAATTACATGGAGTTTGTGAACCAATTAAACTTTATAATGGTAATAGGAGATCTATTAAAGAAGCCATGTATTATGCTTTGAAACTTTACCCAAAATTGAGGGGTGAAAATTTTGATATTATTGATTGTCAGGGATTTCCCTTCTTTTCATGCTTCACGTCGAAAATTTATTCATTATTTGGAAATACAGTTCTAGTAATAACTTTACATGAAGTTTGGAATCAATACTGGTATGAATATTTGGGAATTATAGGAATATTCGGTAAAATAGTTGAGAATTTAATGGTTAATTTGACTGATAAACTTATTTCTGTATCTAATAATACTAAGAATGAACTTCATAAAATTAAACCATCTGAAAAGTCAGTGATCATTCCTAATGGAATTGATTTTAAAGAAATAACTGAAATTAATCCTTCAGTTGAAAAATCAGATGTTATATTTGCAGGGAGGCTTATAAAAGAGAAAAATACGGATTTACTTCTTAGATCACTGGTTTTGGTGAAAAAGAGTCTTCCTAATATTAAATGTTTTATTATTGGTAATGGTCCTGAAAAACATAATCTGGAAATATTAAGGGATGATTTAAATCTTGAGGATAATGTGAAATTTCTAGGGTTTTTGGAAGATCACAGTTTAATTTCACATATAAAGTCTTCACTAGTTTTTACATTACCCTCGACTCGTGAGGGATTTGGAATGGTGGTTTTGGAAGCTAATGCTTGCGGTTTACCTGTGGTGGTGATTAATCATCCTATGAATGCATCAAAGGATCTCGTAAAAGATAATATTAATGGTTTTATTGCTGAATTTTCTGAGGATTCTTTGTCAGATAAAATTTTAGAGGGTATTAATGGGAAGTTTAGAATGGAGGATGCTTGTATAAATTTAGCTAGAGCGTATGATTGGGATGAAATAGTGATGGATTTAGAGGATTTTTATCGAGAGGTTTTATAAAATTCCAGATGGTTAAATTAATTTTTTAATAAAAAAAAAATTTTTTAGTATTTATTAATTTTAGGGGATTTAAGTTTTTTATTTATTATTTTAAGAAATGGAATTGAAATATAATGAAAATAGTACAGACACCCGTAAGGTTTTACCCGTTCATAGGTGGTGTGGAGAATTATGTTTATTATCTTTCTAAGGAATTAGTTAGACGAGGACATCAGATAGAGGTTATATGTGCTAATGAACCGCAATCAATTAATATTGATAATATTGAGGGAATTAAAGTTAAAAGATTATCTTATCTGGGTAGAATTGCTAATACTAATATCACTCCCCAACTTCCTTTAATACTATCCCAGGAAGATTATGATATTATTCATACTCATATACCCACACCTTGGAGTGCTGATTGGAGCGCAGTATTATCTAAAATTAAAAATAAACCGTTAGTAATTACTTATCATAATGATATTATTGGTGAGGGTATTGTTGATTACATTGCTCGTTTTTATAACTCCACATTCCTTAAATTACTGCTTAAAAGGGCAGATAAGATCATTATAACTCAGCCTAGTTATCTTAAATCATCTAATTATTTAAGGGATTATCAGGATAAGATTGAAGTAATCCCTAATGGTGTTGATGTAGATAAATTCCAGCCTAGAAAAACCTTTAATGATGATTATACTATTTTTTTCCTGAGTCTTTTAGATGAATTCCATCGATATAAAGGATTAGATTATCTATTAAAATCGCTTCAAATAGTTAAAAAAGAAATACCTAATTTTAAACTGGTGGTGGGCGGTAAAGGTGTTTTGGTGGATTACTATAAGAAAATGGCTGCTTCAATGGGATTGGTTGATAACGTGGAATTTACGGGTTTTATATCTGATGATGAAATTGTTGGGTATTACAATCAAGCCAATGTATTTGTGTTACCTTCCACTTCTTCTTTACAGGAGGGGTTTGGGATTGTGGCATTGGAGGCTTTAGCTTGCCAGATTCCAGTTATTACTACGGATATTGTAGGGGTGGCGGAGGATTTAGTTGCAGTTAATGGTGGATTAGTAGTCCCTCCTAAAGATGTTGTAAAACTTGCTGAAGCTATAATTATTATATTTAAGGATAGAGAATTACAAAAAGAGATGGGTAAACGTGGTAGAAAACTGGTAATGGAAAAATATACGTGGAAGAGCGTGGCTAGTAACATGGAAAAACTATATAAGATTATCTGCTCAAAGTAACTCTAAAAATTTTTTATGACTAATTTTTTTTGAAGGTAAATCTAGAAATAAATAGTACTAAGCTATTAAAAATATTTATAAAATATGAAGTACATGGGGAATACTTTGATGAAAATGTTTGAAATAAATAAATTTAAGCTTAGAGACTGGATAATTTTAGTGGTACTCTTACTTTTTCTTACAGATTTATCTATTATTTTCAATATTCCTAATTTACGACCAGCATTATCTTTTTTATTTTTCACTTTCATCCCGGGAATCTTGATTCTCCAGATTTTAAGGTTAAATAAGATCGATTTACTTAAAAAAATTGTTTTATGGGTGGGAGTTAGTGTTTCATTCCTATTGATTATCGGTATTATTTTAAATTCTTTATATCCAATCTTAATTGCACCATTATCTTTAACTCCTGTTTTAATAGCTTTAAATATCTTTATAATCTTATTATCAACAATTGTTTATTGGCGTAGTAATAAAAACTTTAACATAAAGGATATTTTTAATTATAAATTTGCTTTGGAAGGTAAATTATTATCCCTGTTGATTTTTCCTTTTTTATTTCCATTATTAGCTGTTTTGGGAACTTATTTGATGAATGTAAGTCATAATAATATTTTACTTTTAACTATGCTTCTTTTAATACCTGTATATCTCATTGCAGTGGTTTATATGAGGGATAGAATTCATTTTGTTACATATCCCTTGGCATTGTGGCTTATTGGTTTGAGCTTACTTCTAATGTATGGTTTAACTTCTAACCACCTTATAGGTATTGATGTTCATTTAGAGTATTATTGCTTCCAACTTACTCAATACACTTCACATTGGGATTTAAATGCTTATTACAATCCTTTTAATGCCTGTTTGAGTGTAACTATCCTCCCCCAAATTTATCAGGTTCTCTCTGGGTTAAGCGGGGAGTATGTTTTTAAATTATTCATGGCTCTCATAGGCTCTGTAACTCCTCTTATAGTTTATTTAGTGGCGAGAAAATACTTTGCCCGGAAGTATGCATTTTTAGGTGCACTTCTATTTATTTTCCAGTTATTCTTTATGAGTGAATTAGGCGCGGTTAGACAGGAAATCGCTACAGTCTTCTTCTTCCTAACAATCCTCGTGCTTTTGGACTTTGAAATGGATAAATGGATTCAGAAACTTCTTATAATTTTATTCTTATTCATCACGTTAATTTCGCATTACTCAACAGCTTATGTGGCATTTATAATTGTAATACCTATTCTATTATGGCCGTTCTTTGATAAATTAATCAGGGAGAGAAGGTTGGTTTTCACCAACTTTGATATAATTCTTATTTCCTTGGCAATGATTTTAATTTGGTATCTTTTAGTTGCTAAAGTACAATTTGCAAGCGGTGCTCAAGTGGTGGCTCAGACTGTCCAGACGACTGCGACTGGTGGTGCATCACCATCTGCTCTGATATCCACTAGGAGTAATTATGTTTTAGGAGTTCTGGGTGTAGTGCTCACTTCTCTACCGAATACTATAAGTGTCATTATCAATGATTTAATATTCGCCACCATTCTGGTGGGTATAGTTGGTATGATAGCGAAATTACATTACTATCATGAAAAATTTAAGATGCAATTTTTTATCGGAATAAGTATATCCCTAGCATTACTAGTTTTATTTGTAACCCTACCTTATATTTCCATAGCCTACGATGCTGTTAGGTTATTCTTCCAGTTAGCCATATTTTTAGCACCGGTCTTTGTAATAGGTGGTATAGTAGTAGCTAAAGTCATAAAAAACCCGAAATGGGATGTTTACGTTCTTTTAATTCTATTATTATTCTTATTCTCATGCAGTACTTACTTACAGTATAGTTTACTGGGCATGCCTTATTCACCTGAATTCGAGAATAATAGTATAGTACGAGAGGAGCTTTTTATTTATAATAATGAGTTAACATCGGCTCAGTGGATATATCAGAATAGAGAAGATAATTTAACAATATATTCTGATGAAAACGCTGTTCCACGGTTTTCAACAGCGTATGGAACGAATATTGGCAATATCAGTTTAAATGATACATTATTTGAATGGGATAAAATGATAGGTAGTGGTTACATCTACTTAGGATATGTTAATGTAAATGATCATAAAGTTATTGAATTGGGTAATAACATTAACAGAACGAATATAGAATCCTATTCCAATCTATTCACAGGTAAAAGTATAATTTATGATAATGGAGGAAGCCAGATATGGTGGTAGATAAATGAAAACTAAAATATTATTCGTACATCACACTGCCATGTGGTTTCGACGACCATTTTTCCGTGCTTTAAGCAAGATTTATGATGTAGAATTCATATTCACCCATGTTGAAAGTTATAATAAAACATACAACATTCAACTCAGCCAGGTTATCCCGGGGATGGATGGGGTAAATTACAAGGTGATAAATAAAAATTGGGGCTTACCTTGGGAAGCTATAAGAAGAGCTATGGGAGATTATGACATATTTCTAGGCGGCAGCTGGGACACCCTAAATGATGTGATAGAAACTTTATTATACTTCATTATAGTGAAATTTAAAAGACGTCCATTCATTCTATGGAGGGAAGATTGGGATTGGAATGTTCAATCCACTAAAAGAAGCCTAGTTAAAATTCTAGCAGGATTTCTGAGTAGACGGACTGATGCAATCTTAGTTCCCGGAAGTAAACATAGGGAATTCTTCACAAAACTCGGTGTATCCTCTGAAAAAATATTTATAATGCCTAACGTGAGTAATTTAACCCTTAAAGATGATGATTATAATAATCTGATTAAAATACGTGAAGAAATGGGTTTGAAGAATGAAAAGGTTATATTATTTGTAGGGCGTCTTATTAACCTTAAAGGAGTGCAATTTCTTCTTAAAGCATTCTCAAAACTCCGGCAGAGAATGGAAAATGTGATATTAATTATTGTAGGTAATGGATCATGTCATGAAGAATTAGAGAATTTATCTAGGAAGTTACAAGTTAATGATAAAGTTTACTTCAGGGGTAATGTGGATAATGAATTGTTAGGAGCTTATTATTTACTGTGTAATGTTTTCGTGTTACCATCAATCACGACTCATCATGCTGATGCTTGTCCACTTGTAGTTAACGAGGCTATGTACTTCTCGAAGCCTGTAATTACCAGTGATGCGGTGGGAACCACCTTCATGATCAAAAATGGCAGGAATGGGTATGTAGTGCCGGAGAGAAATCCAGAAGGTCTTTGTAATGCTTTATATAATATCTTATCAGACTCTGAACTTGAGAAGAGGATGGGTGAAGCTTCCAAAATCATTATTAATGAAGGATTCACTTATCAAAACATGATAGCTGGTTTTAATCAAGCAGTTAATTATTTAAATTTTGAATAAAATATTCATGAATAGGTTATTAATAAAAAAAGACTTTTGAGGTTTAATTTATCTTTTTAAGATGACTATTAAATATATTTTAACTATCTGGAGAAAATATAAGGGTAGATACCAGTAGTAATGATTATTATGGGATTTTAGAAATTTTAAATTTGATTTAATTTCCATTAATGCTCTTTTAACAGAGTCTGAATTCCTTTTCTTCCTTGATACCCCTTCTTTATGCCATATATGACTATTTAAAACTATAATTGATTTGTAACCCTGTTTTTTAAGTAGAATTGCTAAGTCAATATCTTCACAACCAAAAAAGAGTTTTTCATTCAAATATTCAAAAGTAATATCCCTAATTTTCATCATCAAGGCTGCTCCGGAAACCCAATCACATTCTATAATGTTATTGTTATAATCTTCAGGATTACTAACCTCTATTAAGTCATAGTATCCGGGATATCTATTGATATCAACTTTCCCACCTAAATTAGCCACCACATCGTTCCGTCCATTCCAATCATAATAATATATAAGAGGGCCTAAAATACCGAAATTTACATTTTCTTCGGCTGATTGGACCATTTTAGTTAAAAAATCAGGGTTAACCACTGTATCATTATTCAACAAAAATATATATTCAGGATTGAGATTTTTAAGAGCGTATTTTATAGCTATATTATTTCCCTTAGCAAACCCGTAATTCTCATCATTTTTGATAAGGGTGAGTTTCTGATTCGATGGTAAATCCAAATCTTTTTCAATTTTTATATTGGATTTTAACTCGTTTTTGGTGAGGATTTTCAGTCTAATTGGTTTATTGTTTTTTTGATATTGGAAAAATGGGGATTGTACTTTTATTTCACCTTGGCAGTATTCCCTTATTTTCTGGATGGATTGATCATTGGAGTCATTATCTACCAATATCACTTCAAAATTACGATAATTAATTTTAAAGAGGGACTCCAGACATTCCAGGGTGTCAGGCCAGCCGTTCCAGTTTAGGATTATAATAGCCACTTGTGGATTCATAATTTTTAATATCTCCCTAATAATAAATTTTTAGAATTTCATCAAATTTTTTTATTTCCTCTATTTATTTTTCAGATTTAGTGGGGAAAAAAATACTTTTAAAGATTTTTAAATAAGATTTCAGAAGTACATCGAAGTATTCACTTGTACTAATATCATTTCTACTTATTACACTTCCTACAAGAACAAATAATCCTTCTTTGATTAATACTAAGAGAAATAAGAATTTTTGAATAGGATTTCCATAGCGAGTTACATTCTCTGCAGTATTTTCAGTACTTAAGATAGTCATCTTTGGAAGTACGGATTTTTTAGTGATTGATTGACCTCTTTTATGGTAAACTATTGAGTTAGGAGCATAAATGGCTTTCCAATCTTTATTATGGGCCCGCCATGATAAATCAGCATCTTCTCCTAGAGTAACGTAGCTTGTATCCAGAAGACCAATCTCAAGAAGCATTTCTTTATTATAAAGTGCAGCTGCAGCCATGGCACCCATAATCTCCTTATGCTGATCATACTGTCCATGATCCAATTCTCCATGACCTCTATCCACTATTCTTCCCCAGCTAAGCACATGCCCAGTTGAATCAATGATGTGGGTATTATAAGCGTTTAATAATTTTGCACCAACAATTCCAGTCTTATCATGAGTTTCCGCGGCTTTAACCATTTCATCTAAGAATTTTGGGTCTACTATGGTATCATTATTTAAAAGTAAAATATAGGAAGGGTTCAAATTTTTAAGGGCAAATAATATTCCTACATTATTTCCTTCGGCAAATCCATAATTCTCATCATTTTTGATGAGTATAAGTTTTTGACTTAGGAGATTTGAATCGTCTCTTTTATAAAGATGATTTTCAGAGTTTCCTGTTTCATCGTTAGAGTATTCAATTACTGTTATTGGTTTGTTTTTACTCATGTAATTGAAGAACTTTGATTTTACTTTTAATTCACCCTGACAGTAATCTCTTATTTTTTGGATTGACTGATCCTCGGAGTGATTATCCACAACTATAACCTTAAAATGGGGATAATTAATTTGATAAAGGGATTCTAGGCATTCAATAGTATTTTTCCAGCCATTCCAGTTCAATATAATTACAGTAACCAGGGGATTCATATTTTTTTATTCACATAACTTAGATTATTCTTATATTCTATTCTATATTGTTAAAATTTTATTTAAAGCGATAATTGATTCATTGATTTGATTTCAGAATCTATAACATGGTTCAAGTGCCATAACAATCGTTCTCCAGCTTGTTCCAATGTCCAAAATTCTTGAATAATTTTTATTGCATTTTTAGACATTGTATATCTTTTATATTTCTTTAAAAGCAGTTCTCTAGTAGCTTCAGCGAATGAGGTTTCGTCACGTTCCGTGTGTAAACCTGTTTTCCCATGAATCACGGTTTCCCTTACGCCACCTTCCTTAACAGCCACTACGGGAGTACCGCAACTCATAGCCTCTAATGGAACTAGACCAAATGGTTCCATATAAGGAGCATAAAGTACTAGTTTAGCCTTATTATAAAGCAGAACCAGTTCATCATCATTTATAAGTTCTAATATTTCTATTTCGACTTTTAAATTAGAGGCTAATTGTTCGAGATATGCTTTCCATTCTGGTTCTGAATAATTTGAAACTATAACTAGTTTAGGGCGTATATTAGGTTCAATCAATGCAAGAGACCTGATCATGAAATCATAACCTTTAGACGCTCTACAACTACCCACAGAAAGTACGAAATCTTCTTCAGAGACTTCAAGTGGTCTGAATAACTTGGTTTCAATTCCAAGATATGATACAAAAGAATTAACACCATAAACACGTAATATGGATTCTCTGGTGAAATAAGAATTAGTTAAAATATAATTAGCATGTGAAATATTCTGTTTATCTATTTTTAAATCCACATTATCTGAATAATCATAAACCATTCTCTTTACAGGATTCTGTTGTTTTTTTCTTTGAGATACAGCTTCTAGAATAGCTTCATTACGAGGTGGTTGTGGACAGTAATAAATCAGAGGTTTTATAACGTATTTAAGGAAAAATGGTGACATAGTGTACTGGTCCTGTTCACTGAATACAACATCATAATCTCCAGAATTTATTATTTTAGCTATCTTTTCCTCAGTTCTTTCCAAATCCCATAATGATATGGATTTTAATTGGGGTGGCAAATATTTGATGGTGGAATATATAGTTCCTTTGATGGTTTTTTCCACGGGGAAGATTTTTAAACTGTTTGCTACATCTTTAAGAGGTAAAAATTCTTCATTAGCTGTGGATGGGACTAAAACATCTACGATATGTCCTTCTTTATTCAAATAATCTACAAAACCGTGTAAAGCCCTTTTAGCTCCTCCACTGGGTAAATTATGGAAAACTGCGATTTTCATTGGATATTTCATCTCTAAAATATTTTCTTTTATTCGGGGTTTATTTATTAAATTTTAATTCTGAATCCGTCAATACTTCCTTTAAATAAAGATTTAAACATAAGCCAATCTCTGCAGTATATTAATTGATATGTAGATTGTATTAGAAGTTCCTTTAGATAATAATATAGAAATGAATGATAAACTTTTTTATTGGCATGTTTTCTCATGAAATAAAGCCGGTTTCGATTGTGATAATATGTTTTAAAATAACCTTTACTGGAAGTACCATATTTATGCCATATCTTAGATTTAAATGCATAAACAGATTTATAACCTGCTTCTCTTCCATTGAAGCACCAATCCACATCCTCCCAGTACATATAATAATTGGTATCCAAAACGCCAATTTTTTCTATTACATTTGTTTTAGCTAATAAACAGGCCCCTCCTACGTAATCTAATTCGAGTAATTGATCATATCTTCCATCATCTTCCTGATCAAAACCTATTTCAGGTGTTTCCGCATGCTGAAAATCTATATTTCCCCCACCAGCTGCTTGTATCATGTTTATTCTATCATAAAAATAAGTTTTTGATCCTACAAATCCTATTTGCTTACTAGATTCTCCTATTTTTATCATTTCATCCAGGAATTCTGGATCCACTACAGTGTCATTGTTTAAAAGTAGAATATATGATGATTTAAGATATTTTAGAGCGAAACGTATTCCAATATTAGTTCCCTCAGCAAAACCATAATTCTCATCATTTTTTATGAGAATTAGTCTCTTTGAATCAATGCTTACTTTACTCTGTTCCGTTAAGGATTTTTCCAGGTTATCATTTTCCTGATTGGTGATTTCTATGATTTTTATGGGTTTATTATCTGTTTTGTACTGGAAAAATTGGGATTGCACTTCCAGTTTTCCATTGCAGTACTTCCTTATTTTTTGGATTGATTCATCGTGAGAGTGATTATCTATTACTATAACTTCAAAGTTAGTGTAACTGATTTGGTATAATGATTCAAGGCATTCTAAAGTATCTTTCCAGCCATTCCAGTTTAATATAATCACTGCAACATTAGGAATCATTTTATTTTTCCTGAATTTTTTTATAAATTCTTAAATGTTTTATTTCAAAGAATTATAAGAGAATTTGTAATTTTTATTCAAAGAGTATTTTTGAAAGAATTATAAGAGAATTCGAATGATTATTATTGGATTATATAATTATATTTAATGAATTAATAGTATTATACTAATGATTTTGAAAGTTTTTAAATGAGTTAAGGATGAAAAGAAATATGGATCAAAATCGTCTTAAAATTGCTTTTTTAACAGCAACTAATGCCAGAGATAAAAAATCACGTTCTGGAACTCTTTATCATATGGGTCAAGCTCTCCAGAAACATTGTGGTGACGTGTATTATTTAGGACCATTAGACACTAAGATGGAGAATTTGACTAGATGGTTTAATGATGTATCCATAAAACTCTTAAAAAAAAATTACTCATATGAACACAGCATATTACTCTCCAAAAGTTACGCACGAATCATCAAACGTAAACTTCGAGAAGAATCATTTGATCTAATTTTTGCACCAGTAGCATCCACTGAAATAGTATTTCTAAACACTGAAATACCCATTGTTTATACGGCTGATGCAACATTTGCTCTTATCAGTGATTATTATCCTGATTATTTCTCAAGTCAAATAGTTTTATCTAGGATGGAAGGTAATTTTATAGAAAAATCTGCTATTCAAAAAGCAGATTTAATTTTGTATCCATCCAGATGGGCTGCGCAATCTGCAATAAGGGATTACAAGTCAGATAAATCGAAGGTCCATATTATTCCTTTTGGGGCAAATATTGATGAAGCACCTTCAAAGAAGATTATAAAGGGTAAGAAAAAATTTGGTAACTGTAAATTACTTTTCTTAGGGGTTGATTGGAAGCGTAAAGGTGGTGGAATAGCATTTGAAACTCTTTTAGAACTTGAAAAAATGGGTTTTATAGCTGAATTAACTGTTTGTGGTTGTATTCCTCCGGAAGAGTGCGTGCATGATAGAATGACAGTTATACCATTCTTGGATAAGAATGATAGGATTCAAAGTAAAGAGTTGAATGAATTATTTTTGAAAAGTGACTTCTTACTTTTACCCACAAGAAGCGAAGCTTATGGTGTAGTTTTCTGTGAAGCAAATGCGTTTGGTTTACCGGTAATAACTACAAATACTGGTGGAGTTTCAAGTGTAATTGAATCTGGTAAGAATGGTTTCATGTTACCAATTGACGCCACGGGGATTGATTATGCTGAACTTATTAAAGAGATTTACATGGATGATGAAAAATATTATGGATTAGTGCTTTCTAGCAGAGAAACCTTTGATGAAAAACTTAATTGGGATAGCTGGGCAAAAACTGTTTGTAAATTAATTAATAGAATAATATGAAATAGAAATTATTTTTCTAAATTAAAGTTTTTTAAACAAAAAAAGTTTTCATGGAAGATT
The DNA here is from genome assembly GCA_003166335.1 of Methanobacterium sp. Classification (GTDB taxonomy): domain Archaea; phylum Methanobacteriota; class Methanobacteria; order Methanobacteriales; family Methanobacteriaceae; genus Methanobacterium_A. Next base: position 17,537 of record PMWA01000126.1, read on the forward strand.
AAAATTATGGATTATCCTGAAAAAGAATATAAAGAATTATCTGTGATAATTTTAAACTATAAAAACGCTTTTTTAACAGCTAAATGTGTTGATTATCTAATAAAATCTGCAAATAAATCAGGTATTTCAATTGAAGTTATCGTGGTTGATAACAGTACACTGGAAACTGCAGATGAACTTAAAGAGATTTTACCATCCACGGTTAAAATCATTGATAATAATATAAATCAAGGATTTTCTCGGGCAAATAACCAGGGAATTCGTGTAGGTACTGGAGAATTCATTTTATTATTGAATAATGATGCATTTGTCAATTCACAATGTTTAAGGGCGGGTATAAATTATTTAAAGGAAAATAATGATTGTGGTATTTGGTCGCCTAAATTAATAGGTGAAGATGGTTCATTTCAAGTATCATGTGCTCGATTACCATCCATAAAAGGATTAATTGGAGAATACCTACTATTTAGAAATTTTGATTGGTATGAAGACGTTAAGGAATGGAGAAAACCTCGAAATGTTGGAACTGTTATTGGAGCTTACTTACTCTTTAAGAAATCATTAATAAATGAAGTGGGACTACTAGATGAAGATTTTTTCTTCAATGTGGAAGATGTTGATTACTGTAAAAGAGTTCATGAAGCAGGATTATCGGTGGTATACGATCCTCGCTATAGTGTAGTGCATATTGGAGGTGCATCTTCCAAAGATTCATGGATGAACAGTTCACATTTACACAATTATCGTATAGTTTATTTCCATAAACATCACGGTAAAATCTCTGGATGGCTAGCTAGAATAATTATAAGCTTAGGATTAACTATAAGGAAAATTAAATAAAATTTATTGGATTAGGATTTGGAGGAATAAAAAAAATAATGACTAAAAAACCTAAAATATCCATTTTAATTCACACTCTTAATGAAGAGAGGAATATAAGAAATTGCCTGGAAACCGTGAAATGGGCAGATGAGATAATAATTATTGATATGTACAGTGACGATAGAACAGTGGAGATAACGAAGGAGTACACTGATAAAATATTTTATCATGAGAGAATGGGTTACGCTGATCCAGCTAGGCAATTTGGCTTGGAGAAGGCTACCAATGATTGGGTGCTTCAGGTTGATGCGGATGAATTAGTTCCATTAAAATTGAGAAATAAATTAATTCAGATAATGGATGAGGATTTAGCGGATATAATTATAATTCCTCATAATAACTATTTTTTTGGACATTTGATGGAGGGAACTGGCTGGGGAGCATTACAGGATAGTCATCACAGATTCTTTAAAAAGGATTATATTTTTATAACTCATAATATACACTCTTCCTTCATAGAAAGAGATGATGCAAGATATTATGAAATAAAAAATCCTGAGGAAGGATTTATACATTTTAACTATTTAAATATAGAGCAATTCATGGAAAAATTAAATCGTTACACTAGTATTGAAGCTGAAAATTTATTTGAATCCAGAGAGGATATTAAATTCAGAACAATTATTAATCAGATATTCAATGAATTCAAAAAACGATATCTAAATTTAAATGGACGTAAAGAAGGTTTTAGAGGATTTGGATTAAGTTTTTTAATGGCTACTTATCGTGTAGTAACGTATATGAAGTTAAAACTAATGAATGAGTATGATTCACTGAATCCAAGAGAGAAAATTGAAGATGAATATAATAATTTAGCCCGTGAAGTTATTAATGAGTATAAGGAATAAATTTTCTAATTAAAAAATTAAATTCATGATTTAATTAATTAATAAAATTTTATATTTACTTAATCTTTATTTAAATTAATTATTTCTTTAAAAATAGCATAATCTTCATCTGTAAAGGTTTTAAGAGCAATTATAACAGCGAAATATATTATAGCAGCAATAAAAATCTCTAAAAATAGGTTTAATTTAATGGTTATAATGAATAATGCCATTACAATACTCGCCAGAGCTGGCTTGATGATAACTGATGGTAAATTAATTTTGCTAAATGATTTAGAAAGAATGTAGAAACAGAGAATGAAAACAATCAATTCTGTAATTATAGTTACTACAGCAGCCCCTATGTAACTATAAATAGGTATAAGCACTAAATTCAGGGATATATTCACAGTCATAGAAATGAAGGTGATTTTAAGTAGTAAGTTTTGCCGATTCATAGCGGGAATTATTGTACCAAAGATATAATTTAAAAAGGTTATAGGAATAGACCAAATTAAGATCTGAAGGATCTCTATGGATGGTATAAATTTTGGATAGATAAAATGGATGATTTGAGGGGATAGAAGCGATACACCTACTGCGATGGGTAATGATAGTATAGTTAAGTATTTAAAAGATTTTTTGTAAGTGTACTTCAGTGAATCCTCAGAGGAGACGAAGAAATTCGAAAAAACGGGGAATATGGCTGTTGAAAAAACACCGGGAAGGAATAAGAAAACCATCATTAAATTGTAAGATGCACCATAATAACCCACTTGTACACTGGTTTTTAAGATGGATAAAAGTACAGTATCTATCCTGTAAGCTATTAAAGAGAAGATACTAACGAATGAAAGCGGTAATGCAGCCATAATAGCGGGTTTCCAGAAATCATAATCTACTTCAATTTTGGGTAAGTGAAACTTCCTTATGTAAAAAATCAAAGCGTAAACAAAAACTACTGCGTTAGATATAAGATATAAAGAAGCGAATGCCAGCACGTTCAAATGATAATAAATAACAGTAATTACACCTATAAGCATCAGAATACTGTTCATTATTGCTGCTAGTGATTGGAATTCCATCTCTTGATACGATTGAAATATTGAATAGAATACTCCTGAGAATGAATTGAATATTACTGACGCTGTTATAATATAAATTACATAGATCTCCTGTTGTGGATAATGTATCACATTAACTGTTACAAAAATAAGGAAAAACGTAAAGAAAGATAATATAATTTTCATTACAGTAGTGTTTGCCACATATTTTTTAGCTAAAGCTTTATCTCTGGAAACTTCCCGTACCGTAAGCGTCCCTAAACCTAGATCAGTGAAAACACCATAAATTGCAGTGAGTGCAAGAGCGGTTTGTATAATTCCAAATCCTAGAGGACCCAGGTAATTAGCCATATAAATAGCAATAAAAAAGCCTATAACATAAGTTATAATTTGTGATATGAATAATACAGTTGTATTTTTTGCTATTCTACGCACAGCACTCATATTGATTTACGTCCTAAAATTATAAATTTGGTAATAAGAAAAATAAAATAATAATTTTATATAAATATTAAATAATATCCTAATAGAAAATATCTGATAAAAAAAATTTATTAGATTTTTTAATTATATGTTCAAATTTTTACCAGCAAACCATCCTATAGTATCACGTAATTCTGATTTAAAATCATTATGGGGATGGAAACCAAATAAACTTGCTTCCGAAATGTCTGCCATGGAATGTTTAACATCTCCGGGTCTAGGCTCAGAATAAATTGGCATTATATTTTTCCCGATAACTTCATTGATTATTTTAACCAACTGATTAATTGTAGTACTCTTTCCCATAGCAGCATTAAATACACCAGTCACATTTGACTCGCAGGCTTTAATATTAGCTTCAGCAACATGTTTAACATATATGAAATCTCTGCTTTGTTCACCATCACCATATATAACTGGTCTCTTGTTATTCAAGATAGCATTAATGAAATTTGGTATAACTGCAGCGTACTGTGAGTTAGGATCCTGCCGAGGGCCGAAAATATTAAAGTAACGCAGTGAAACAGTGGGGAAACCATAAGCTTCGGTGAAGACCTGACAATACATTTCTCCTGCTATTTTATTAACGGCGTAGGGTGATAAAGGATTTAGAGGAGCCTCCTCACTTATAGGTAATGTATTATTATCACCATAAACCGCAGCTGATGATGCAAAAACAAATTTTTTTATACTACTATCCCTTGCTGCT
>PMWA01000092.1 GCA_003166335.1 Methanobacterium sp.
GGCCAAATCCAATTAGGTAAATACGAATTCCTTTTAATTGCACCAACAACTTCTAACACAGTTTCAAAGATATCCATGAGAATGGGTGACACTTTAATTTCTAATGCTGCTATAATGGGCCAAAAAGCAGACGTGCCAATTTACATATTACCATCAGATTACGAGGAAGGAATCACCATAACCAAACTCCCAGATGGAAAAGATTTAAAAATAACAATTAGAAAAGAAGATGTTGAACATGTTCAAAAACTCGCTAAAATGTATAATACATTCATATTAAAAGATCCGAAAGATATAATTAAATTATTTACCAAAAATTTTGATTAAAAAAAAATATAATTTTTGACCCTCTAGCTCAAAACTTTTTTTTACTTTGAGAATTATATCTAAAAAAATCAATTCTTAAATAAAAATTCCATACTCCAAGTTCCTTGCCCCTTAAAAATCCATTCAGCAATATTTTTATCATAAACTTTAAATCCAGATCTTTTATATAACCTCAAAGCCCCTTCATTATCCATAGTCACATCCAGGATTAAACGTTGGCATTCGGCATCTTCTGCAAGTTTAATAGCATTTTTAAGGATATATGATCCAATTCCCTGACCTCTAAAAGTGGGATCAACCGCAACGTTACTTAAATAGTAATCATTTCTGCCTACACTGGTGGTAAGTAGTTCACTAATGGCAGTTCCCTTAACCATGTACTTCAAAAATTTATTAAAATTTAATATTTTAAAATACGCCTTAAAATCTTTCCATAAACTCGTTTCTTTTCCGCTAAAGGAAACTAAAATTCCGATAACATTCGCATGTTTAACCACATGGATATTTTCATGACCTAATGAATTATTTCCTAATTTTATAAGTCTTTTTATATTTTGAGTAACCTCATCTTCTTCTTTCCCCAATAATGATCTGAATACTTCTAATTCTGTTTCATAAATTAACTTTGAAACTTTATTCAAATCATGACGTTTTAAATCCAATTTTTCAAATTTCATTTTAATTAATACTCCTGATTAATAAATTGAATTATCATAAAGTTTAATACATTAACTTTCAGCTACTTGAGATGTATGAGTTAAATAAAATCTTTTATGAATTTTAACAAATTATATACACCCGTGTTAATAAAATGAACTTTATATGGAGACTAAAAAATTCGTGCTTTTAGACATCGATTACATCACCGAGAACAATGAAGCAGTTATAAGATTATTTGGCAAACTATACGGAGAAGATGATGATGAATTAATAATAGCTTTAGATAGAAGCTTCAAACCTTATATATATGTCCTCCCTTATGATGTCAATAAGTGTATAAATGAATTAAGCGAATTAGAACTTCGAAAAGTAGAAAAAATCCGCAAAAAAGATATCGGAGAATTGAAGGATTTCCTGAAAATAACCTTGAAACATCCACAAGATGTACCTAAATTAAGAGAGAAAATATGGGACTTAGAATCTGTAAAGGAAGTTAGGGAACATGATATTCCATTTTACCGCAGATATTTAATAGATAAACATCTTTTCCCCATGAATCTGATTGAAGTAGAAGGAAAATGTTTAAAGTCTACACGAGCTTCACTTCAAGATAAAACATGCAACTTCGAAATAGAAAATCAACCCAAACCTCTGGAATCTGATTTACCCGAACTCAACGTTTTGAGTTTTGATATTGAAGCCTGTAATCCAAAGGGCATGCCTTTAGAGCATGAAGACCCCATAATAATGATCAGTTTCTCCAGCAATCAAGGTTTTCGCAAAGTATTCTCCACCAAGAATTCGTCCTTTGATTTTGTAGAAGTAGTGCCAGACGAAAGAGAATTATTAAAAAAATTCGTTAAAACAATTAAATCTGAAAACCCTGATCTTATCCTTGGCTACAATTCAGACGCTTTTGATTTCCCTTATATAAGAGATCGAGCAGCTAAATTAGGTGTGCCTCTTGAATTAGGAGTAGATGGATCCTCCCTTAAATTCATGAGGAGAGGTTTTAACAACGCAGCAGTGATAAAAGGTAGGGTTAACATTGATCTTTACCCTAACATGCGTCGTTATCTGCAATTAGATCGTTACACTCTGGAAAGAGTCTATAAAGAGCTTTTCGGGGAAAATAAGATAGATATTCCGGGAGATGAAATCTTCAGTTGTTGGGATGGTGGTGGTGAAAAACTAGAAAAACTTTTTAAATACTCATTAGATGATGCGGTAGCGGTTACTGAAATTGGGGAAAAAATGTTGCCCTTGAGTATGGAATTAACACGAATTGTGGGTCAACCTTTATTTGATGTGGCCCGTATGGCCACTGGACAACAAGTGGAATGGTATTTAATAAGGAAAGCCTTTGAATATGGAGAAGTAGTCCCTAATAAACCTTCATCATCCCAATTCTCTCAACGAAAAGGAAGAAGTATAATTGGAGGCTATGTTAAGGATCCCGTGAAGGGTTTACATGATAATATTGTATCTTTCGATTTTAAAAGTTTATATCCTAGCATAATAATCTCAAAGAACATTTCTCCAGACAGCCTTATGGATAATTGTAATAAAGAAGATTGTTACATTTCCCCAGAGTTAGGACATAAGTTCCGGAAGAAACCCGTAGGTTTTGTACCATCAGTTATTGGTAAAGTCCTCCAGGAGAGATTACGAATTAGATCTATCATGGATCAGTCCTCCGATACTAGGGAACGTCAGGTTTTAAATGTACAACAAGAAGCATTAAAAAGACTCGCCAACTCCATGTATGGGGTTTACGGTTTCACTTTATTTAGATGGTACAGTTTAGAGTGTGCAGATGCCATAACAGCCTGGGGAAGAGATTTCATTAAAAAAACTATGGAAAAAGCTGAAGAATACGATTTCAAACCAATATATGCCGATACTGATGGTTTCTATGCAACTTACACTGGATCATTAGTAAATGAATATGAGAATAAATGATTAAAAATAAAGAGTATAATTATTTTTTTTATCAAATCTTTTTATGAAGGTGTAAAAAATTACGATGAAAATTGTGGCTTATGATCCTAATCTTAACGATGAACATTTTTCTAAACTTCAGAATGCCTATCTAAAGTTATTCAATGAAAAAGATAGTTTGAAATACTTATCTATTAGTGGCGTTAGATTTGATTCCCGCATAATCACAGCATTCCTAAAAAACTCACAACGAGAAGAAGTAGAATATTACGTGGCATTATCATCCCATAATGATATTATTGGCATATCTGCTTTTAAAAGTGATTTAACTAAAGGATTTGAAATTATAGGTACAATTGTACATAAAAATCATCGTTTTAGAGGTGTAGGAAAAGCATTAATTGATAAAGGGCTACAATTGTCAAAAAGAAAAGGTTTTAAAGCTGTAGATATCTATGTTTTCGCTGATAATAAGGATATGCTAATATTATTAATTAAAAAAGGTTTCAGACCTGTTACAATAGAAAATCATGCCCGATTTGATGGAGAAGATTTAATTCATTTAAAAAAATACTTTTAAAAGCTTATCCTATTATGCAAATGATTTAATTTTGAGCGAATTCATTTGCAGACAAGTACTTGGGAAGATTAAAGCAAAACAGGATATGATGTCTGAGAATGTTAAACAACATTATGAAACAAAAAATTAAAAAAATTAAATTTAAAAAAAATAAATTGTGATTTAATTAACTTAAATTACTAATAAATTATTCTGCGTCAATCATTTCGCCGTATTCAATTTCTATTTCACAGCCTTTAGGACCACAGCAAAAGTGTTGTAAATCAAATTTAACCTGCATTTTTTAGTTCACCTCAAGTTATTTGTATCAAATAATAATTTGTTAGTTTACTATTTAAATTAAGTATAGACAACAAAGTTATATACTACCATTTTGTATATGAACCACTATTAAGTATAGGGATATGATTTTTGTATGACTGGAGAAAGAGATTATTGCTATGCAGTTGAAGCTGCTTTAGATGAATTAGGTGGGAAATGGAAACCTTTAATCATATGGATATTAATGGAGGGAAAATTACGTTTCAGTGAGATTAATAGAAATTTGTCTTCTATAACTGAACGAATGCTTACAAGGCAACTTCGTGAATTGGAGAAAGATGGTTTAGTTAACAGGAAGGTTTTCGCTGAAGTACCTCCAAAAGTTGAATACTCACTTACAGAAAAAGTAAATCTGTAATGCCTATTTTAGAAGCCTTATGTGATTGGGGTGAAAAATATTCTATACAAAAATAATTTCATAAACTTTAAAACATAATAGATTATTTTTTAAATTGTTTAGCTATTTTAGTTGCAAAAACTCCTGCTCCAAACCCATTATCTATGTTAACCACTGCAATTCCTGGAGCACATGATTGGAGCATAGCAAAAAGCGCTGTAAAACCTCCTTTACCAACACCATATCCAACAGATGTGGGAACTCCAATAACTGGCATATCCACTAATCCTGCAACTACCGAAGGTAATGCTCCCTCCATTCCAGCAACCACTATCAACACTTTAACATCTTCTTCAATCATTACTCTTACATGTGAAAAAAGACGGTGAATGCCAGCAACACCAACATCATATGCATTTAAAACTTCACAACCCATTTCTTCGGCTGTGATTCTTGCTTCTTCGGCAACAGGAATATCAGAAGTTCCAGCAGTTATTACACCTATTTTAACTTCTTTTTCGATTTCATGATCTTTAATTAGTAAAATCTTTGCTTTTTTATGGTAATCAATTTTAAATCCTTCAAGTATGGTCAATTCTTCTTTAATAGCATTAAATTTGCGTTTATCAAGTTTTGTAACCATTAAACGCCCTTTATCAGCGGATCCGATTATTATTTTCACTAATTCATCATTTTCTTTTCCTTCTGCATAAATCACCTCTGGAATTCCAGTTCTAATATCTCTGCACATATCCAATTTAGCAAAATCCTCTATTTCCCGAATTTGCATGATTTTAAGCCTTTTTTCAGCTTCTTCCAGGGATATTTCCCCTTCTATAAATTTTTGAAGAATTTCCTTCATGTTCATCATTAATTATCCACCATTATATTATTATAAAAATTAATATTAAAAAATACCTTATACTTTATAACTAATATTAACTTTTGTCTTTTAGTACAATTATAAAAAAATTTATATGGGTTAAATGAATAAGAACATTTTAAAAGTTGAAAGCCAGTTTAAGAATTGCTAAACTAGTTCAAGAAGTTTTTGAAGCTACTCAAGAAGTGATAGTAGTAGATGAAAAAAATTTAATTCACATAAAACTTAGACTTATAATTCTTTATTTTTAACTTATAAATTTTGAGGTGTATTACGATTTGAGTAAAGCTAGAATTTTAGTTCAGGGAATAGTGCAAGGGGTTGGCTTCAGACCGACGGTTTACAGGATAGCAAATAGCCTGAATCTTAATGGTTACGTTAGAAATTTAGGGAACATTGTTGAAATCATAGTTGAAGGAAATGAAGAAATTATAAATGATTTTATTGAAAATTTAAAGTTGAATAAACCACCAATATCCAAGATAAGTGCATTAAAGGTAGAATGGTTATTGTCCTATGAAATAGAGTTCAATGATTTTAAAATCCTGGAAAGCTCCTCAAAATTCTCTGGATCTTCGGTGATACCTCCTGATCTAGCTACCTGTGATAATTGTTTGGAAGAATTGTTAAGTCCATCTGATAGAAGATATGAATATTCTTTTACAGCTTGTACAGACTGTGGCCCTCGTTTCACTGTAATAAAATCCGTTCCCTATGATCGGGAGCGTACATCCATGGAAGAGTTTTCTCTTTGTCCAGAATGTCTAGCTGAGTATCAAAATCCTGAAGATCGGCGTTATCATGCTGAAGCCACATGTTGTCCTGTTTGTGGTCCATCCCTGTTTTTATATCGAGATAAAGTTTTGAATTTAGAATATCCTTTACGTGAAGCGGTACAACTCTTAGATGATGGTCATATACTTGCTGTTAAGGGTATTGGAGGCACCCATCTTGTGGCTAGTGTCACATCTGATGATACGTTGTTAAAGCTTAGGAAAAAGTTGGGTAGATCTAATCAACCCTTCGCCTGTATGTCACCCAATGTAGAAACTATCAAAACTTTTGCCGATGTCTCAAATGTAGAAGAGAAAATTTTGAAGTCAAGAAACAGGCCAATAGTGGTTTTAAATAAAAATAATAATTATTTTTTGTCATCTTATGTTTCTCCAGAGCTTCATAATCTTGGGGTTATGCTTCCCTACTCAGGACTTCATCATCTAATATTTAAATATTCAACTGAACCAGCCTATATCATGACCTCCGCTAATATGCCTGGAGAACCTATGCTCACTGAGAATAAAGAAATCATTAAGAATTTGGAAGGTGTAGCTGATTATTTTCTCTTGCATAATCGTCGAATCATTAATCGTTGTGATGATTCTGTGGTTAGATTTCGGGGAGATGACATGACATTCATCAGACGTTCACGAGGATATGTACCAGAACCATACGATTTTTCCAGATTAAATGCTGATTTAAAAGTATTAGCTTTGGGTCCAGAGATTGATGTAACCTTCTCTCTCCTTAATGAGGGTAAATGCTATGTATCCCAGCATATAGGGGACACAACTAAGTATGAAACCTTCAGATATCTTCAGAAAAGTATAGAGTATCTTATGGATATAACAAAAACCGATTCTGTGGATGCTGTGGTAAGTGATCTTCATCCACTTTTCTTTACTACGAAACTGGCTCATGAGTTGAGTGAAATGTTTGACTGTGAAATGATTAAAGTCCAACATCATCATGCTCATGCTGCTTCTCTAGCCGTGGATAATGAAGTGGAGGAAATGATATGCATAACTGCTGATGGGGTGGGTTATGGTGAGGATGGAACGGTTTGGGGTGGTGAAATACTCCATTATCAAGGTGCTGAATACGAAAGAGTAGGTAGTTTATTATCTCAAAAAATGGTTGGTGGAGATTTAACCACCCGATATCCTATAAGAATGGTTATGAGTATATTATATGATCATTACGAATATGATGAACTCCTAGATCTAATGAAAAGAAATTATTTATCATATTTCAAATATGGATTACAGGAAGTTGATTTGGTAGCTAAACAACTTCTTAATGACTTTAACATTGCTCAGACCTCCAGCACTGGACGTGTGCTTGATGCTATTTCAGCAGTTCTTCAAATCTGTGGTGAAAGAACTTATGAAGGGGAATGTGCAATGAAGTTAGAGTCGGCAGCTTACAATGGATATGAAAAAGTTAATATTCCTGTTAAAATTAAGAAACAGAATGGTTTGGATGTTTTAGATACTTCAAAAATACTTTTATCTGTTTTGAATGAAAAATTAGCGGGTGAAAGAGTTAATGATATAGCTTTAGCTGGTCAAAAAGCTGTTTCAGTCGGATTAGCTGAATTAGCTGTAAAGGCTGCAGATAAAGTTGGTGTCAATGTTATTGGGGGTTCTGGAGGAGTGTTTTATAATGAAGCAATCAGTACTTCGGTAAAAGATACTGTAGAATCTGCTGGTTACAATTTTATTCAGCATAAAAATAGTTGTGCGGGTGATGGTTCAGTTTCTATGGGTCAAGCTGCTGTAGCGGCTTTGCATTTTAGTTGAATAGATTCAAACTTTGAAGTTTTTGTTGATTATTTTTGAATCATGATTAATCATCAGTTATCACTGGCAGGTTCATTGATCGTTTCTTTAAAGCTCGTTTTCTTTCATCTAATTGTTTTAAAAGATTTTTTGCATGTTTCATGGCTTTTTCATACTCTTTTATGAGATTCCCAAGTTCATCTGAAACCTCTTCTCCCATCCGAGCTTTTTCTTCGATTTTTTGGAGTTCTTGGAATTCATGACCTGGTACTTTTAGTCGCATAGTGCCTTGGCTGATAAATATTTGGAATTCAATGTCGTGGGAGATATCGTAGTATTTTCGAGGTCTTCCACGCTCTATTTTTCGGAATGAAGAGTTTAATAAACCAGTATTTTCCATGGCTCTTAAATGCTCTATTATAGCTTTTTGACCTATTTCTAATTCGCGGGATATCTGGCTTACGAAACGTGGCTCGTCTTTTATCAAATCAAGTATGTTTCTACGTGTTTTGCATCCCATTACGTCTAATATATCCTCTAAATTCATCGTTTATCACTGGTTTGTAATAATTATATATTAATTATTTAAGAATTTTTTTTATTCATTTTGATCTTTATTTATTTTAAATTAGGTTTTTATAACCTTTAGTTATTATAATAAATTAATAGATTTATATAACTTTTGGTAATTAATATATTAGTTTCTTCGAAAGGTTTATATAACCTTTGGTTACTATAATAATTATAGATTTATATAACTTTTGGTAATTAATATACTTGTTTCTTCGAAAGGTTTATATAACCTTTGGTTACTATAATATTAATGTTACCATCACCATCACATTACTACAAGGTGAATAAATGACCAATAAGAAAGAATTAGAAAAATTAAAGAAAGATCTGGATGATCTGAAAACTGAAATCCTCAGAATAAATGAAGAAATAGAGGAAAAAGATCAAGAAATTAACCAGATGGATCAAACGATAACAGAAAAGGATCAGACAATAGATGATTACTATTCCCAACTCCAACGTCTTCAAGCTGATTTTGAAAACTACAAAAAAAGATCAGAAAAAGACCTCAAAGATTACATAAGATATGCCAATGAAAATCTAATTTTAAAAATTATTGAAACCTATGAAGATTTAGGACGAGCATTAAAAGCCGAAGAAACCCATGATCTTCGAGAAGGAGTTGAGATAATCTACAAAAAAATGAAAGATATTCTAGAGCGAGAAGGACTCAAAGTAATACCTTGTGAAGGTGAAAAATTCGATCCCTTCAAACATGAAGCACTCATGATTGAAGATAATAAAGATTACCCAAATGGTGTAATTATAGAAGAACTTGGAAAAGGATATACCTTAGATTCTAAGGTTATTAAATATTCAAAAGTTAAAGTTTGTAAAAAAAAGGTGAATTAAATGGCTAAAAAAGAGAAAATAATAGGTATAGATTTAGGAACAAGTAACTCAGCAGCAGCAGCACTTATCGGTGGTAAACCCACCATAATACCCAGCGCAGAAGGATCCACACAGTATGGTAAATCATTTCCTAGTTACGTGGCATTTACAGAAGATGGACAGCGACTGGTAGGTGAAGCCGCCAGAAGACAGATTGTCACAAATCCAGAATACACCGTAACCGCTATAAAAAGACAAATGGGTACTAATTACAAAGTGGATATAAAAGGAAAGCAGTATACTCCCCAGGAAATATCAGCATTCATTCTACAGAAAATAAAAAAAGATGCTGAGGCATTCTTAGGTGAAGAAGTGAAAAAAGCAGTGATAACAGTTCCTGCCTATTTCGACGATAATCAAAGAACCGCCACCAAAGATGCGGGCACTATAGCTGGTCTGGAAGTTGTTAGACTGGTCAATGAACCCACAGCCGCTAGTTTAGCCTACGGTATAGATAAAGAAACTACTGAAGAGTTAGAAATACTAGTATTTGACTTCGGAGGAGGAACTTTAGACGTTACCATCATGGAATTTGGTGATGGTGTATTTGAAGTAAAATCCACTAGTGGAGACACTAAATTAGGCGGAACTGACATGGACGCAGAGGTAATGAATTATCTAGCAGGAGAGTTCAAGAAAGAAACAGGCGTAGATCTTATGAACGATGATCAAGCTGTGCAAAGGCTCCGTGAAGCTTCAGAAAAAGCCAAAATAGAACTTTCAACGACACTTAAAACAGATATAAACTTACCATTCATAACAGCCACCCAAGAAGGACCTAAACATCTTACCCATACCCTAACCAGGGCTAAACTTGAAGAATTAGTGGATCCAATAATTAAAAAATGCGCAGCACCCATGGAGCACGCTATAAAAGATGCTAAAATGACTAAATCTGACGTGAGTAAAATAATATTAGTGGGTGGTCCAACTAGGATGCCTTCAGTCCAGAAATTCGTGGAGAATTACATTGGAAAATCTGTTGAACGTGGAATAGACCCCATGGAATGTGTAGCTATAGGTGCAGCTATTCAAGGTGCTGTATTAGCTGGAGAAATTAAAGATCTGGTATTACTTGATGTCAATCCATTATCTTTAGGTATAGAAACTTTAGGGGGTGTATTTACCAAATTAATTGAAAGAAACACCACCATACCAACTAAGAAAAGTCAAGTTTTCACCACTGCTGCGGACAGTCAAACTTCAGTTGATATCCATGTTTTACAAGGTGAAAGACCCATGGCAAATGGTAATACTACACTGGGAAGATTTCAATTGGTAGGTATACCTCCAGCACCCCGAGGGATGCCTCAAATTGAAGTTACCTTTGACATTGATGCTAATGGTATCATGAATGTATCTGCCAAGGATATGGGAACCGGTAAAGAGCAGAAAGTAACTATAACTGCTCCTAACAAATTATCTAAAGATGAAATAGATCAGAAGGTTAAAGAAGCTGAAATGCACGCTGAAGAGGATAAGAAAAAACAGGAAGAAATAGAAATCAGGAATAACGCTGACTCTATGATTCACACTTCTGAGAAAACACTGGAAGAATTAGGAGATAAAGTTAATTCAGACCAAAAATCCAAGATCGAAGAGTTAATTAAAGATTTAAGGGATTTAGTGGGCGGTGATGACTTAACAGCCATTAAAATCAAAACTGATGAACTTACTAAAGCTGTACAGGAAGTAGGCGCCGCTATATATCAACAAGCTCAGCAAGAACAAGCCAAGGCTCAGCAGGAAGGTCAGCAAGAGGGTCAAGGTCAAGATACTGCCCAAGATCCTGAAGGTGATGACACTATAGATGCAGATTATAAAGAAAAATAAATAGAAAAATACTGAGAAGAATGAAGTAAGGAAATATTTTATTATTTTTTTACTTCAATAATTTTTTTTATTATAAATTTGATGATTAATTTTTTATTATCAAACAAATTTTATTTTTAGCATTTAATTTTAATGATATATAGGAAAAAAATATTTAAGAAAAAATCATAACTAACATAGACTATAATATTAGTTTAAAATCATTTTTTAACCAAAAAAAATTGAAGGTAAAGATCTTATATGGCAGAAAAGCGTGACTATTATGAAGTCCTTGGAGTAAGTAAAGACTCTGATAAAAAGGATATTAAAAAAGCTTACCGTAAACTGGCAATGAAATATCATCCTGATGTAAGCGAAGACCCCGAAAGTGCAGATAAATTCAAAGAGATAAGCGAAGCCTATGCAATCTTATCTGATGAAGAGAAAAGAAGTACCTATGATCAATATGGACATGCAGGAATGGGTGGATTTTCCCAGGAAGACATTTACAATAACATAAACTTTGAAGATATATTCAAAGGCTTCAGTGGATCTGGCGGTAATTCAGGAGGTACGGGTGGATTTGAAAATATATTCGACCTATTCGGCTTTGGAGGGGGCGGTAGGAACGGACCTCGCCAAGGCGATGATTTGGCATATCATTTAGATATCACACTAGAAGAAGCGGCCCATGGGCTGGAAAAGGACATAGAAGTGTCACATGAAAAGATTTGTTCTCACTGCCAAGGTTCTAAAGCTGAGCCTGGGACAAACCCTAGAACGTGCCCCACATGTGGTGGGAGCGGACAGGTTCGCCATATTAGCAATACTCCGTTAGGTCAGTTTGCCACTATAAGACCATGTAACAACTGTCATGGTGAAGGAAAAATTATAGAAACTCCCTGTAATAAATGTAGAGGAAAGGGTATTGTAAGAGAAAAAAATACCATTCACATTAAAATTCCGCCAGGTGTGGAAGATGGAAATCGAATACGTGTTCATGGAGAAGGTAATGCAGGGGAACGTGGAGGACCACCAGGAGACCTCTACATTATGATAGGAGTCAAGGAACATGCCTTATTTAAACGTGATGGTGCTGATTTAATTTATCATATGCCCATAAGTTTTGTTCAAGCATCACTTGGCGATACTGTAGAGGTACCTACTTTAGATAGTGAAGTAGATCTTAAAATACCTGCAGGAACACAAAGTGGTACTTCGTTTAGAATGAGAGGACATGGTATGCCTCATATGCGCTGGGGTGGTAAAGGAAATCTATATGTAAAAGTTAAAGTAATTACTCCTAAAAACTTAAATCAGAGACAGAAAGAGCTTTTACGTGAATTCGCCAATGTAAGCGGTGATGAAATCTATACTGAAGGTAAAGGATTTTTTGGTAAAGTCAAGGATGTAATCAGCCACAGTTGAATATCTAAAATATCAATGCTAATTTCAACAGAACTATTCGTTGGGGAGATTTTTCATAAAATTTTTTGAAATACAACATCGTATTCTAAATTTGAAAGATTTTATTTTTTCTATTTAATTGTATTTTAAAAGATTAATCAATGATTTTGATTTTTTTTAATTATCCATTTAATTGAAATTAATGATTTTAATAAATAAAAATCAGAATTAGTAGTAATTACAATTGTTTTTTGATTTATTCATGTTCTATTTTTCTTATTATGATCCACCAGATTCTGTTAAGTTAAGTATGATAAATAAAAAATAATAAAAAGTCCGAAAATAAGTATTATGTAGTATGAATAAATATTCCTTCTAATAAATCTTCAATTTCATTACTCTTTTTTAAAATTGTACCATCTTTTGTGATAAAAGCAGTTTCTTTTTCAAATTCATTTATTTTAAAAAAATAACAAACAAGAAGTATACGATGATCAGGGTTATGAATTCCTAATTGTAATAAATCATCCTCATGGCCCGGATAAACAGATTCATACTCCTCATGAGGAGTTTCATATGTATTGATCTCACTGCTTTCGTAACAAGTAGTATATAAAAGATCGAGTACGTCATAAAAAGCGTCTTCTATTTCTTGTATAAAGTTTTGGTAATTAGAAAAATCAATTACTGCTCCCTTAATTAACCAATGACACTCATTAGCAAATTTATTGACGGCTTTAACAAAATTTTTCTTGGAGATTCCAAAAGGATGATCGTTGTTTTCATATAATCTAATAAAATAAGTCACAAATTAGGATTAGGAATCATGGCCATATCCATGGTTGAAGACCAAGGAACAGGCACAATGATCGTGAACCTGCTCATGTTCCCCATGATGTTCCTCGTGGTGTAATGTTCCCCATACAACAGATGCCGTGGTTCATGCAGGATCTTTCAAAACTGATTCCTTTAACCTACGCAGCCGATGCCATGCGTAAAATAATGCTCTTAAACGCAAGTGTAGCAGATGTGTCAACCGATATACTTATATTAGTGGCTTTAGGTATTGTTACTATGGCTATTGCATTACCACTGTTCAGGAGATCAATGACCCGGTAAATAGACCATATAATATAGGCTTTTAAAGGAGATTGTAAATAATGTGAATCAACACAAAGTTTTTTTAGAGAGTTTATCAGAAAAAAACTTTGAAAAAAATGTAAAAAAACAAAAATTGTGATAATTAAGTATTCATTGATAGTTGATTTTAATCAACTATTCAAATATTATTTAAAAATAAGGACTTATTATCGAATATGAAGATTATGGCTTTTTAAAGCTCAAAGATAAGATTTACTATCATAAATATGTCTGGAAACTAAAGAATCATTCAAGACGGGGCCCATTACTAAAAATATCTGATATATGAAGCGTTTTTTAAGTGAAATATTTATCAAGAGTGAGTGTAATTTTATGGACCTTTTCATACTTACATCAAAATTTTGTCAAATTCATCTATAATAAATGAAATTTAGTTATTTTAGGAGGATTAAAAAAAATGTTTGACAACTTTAGATTTAACATGTTAAATAAAAGAGCATCTTCAGCTGAAAGTAAACCCGCTGAAATTATAAAAAGCCTTGATATTAAAAAAGGCGATATTATAGCAGATATAGGTTCTGGAGGCGGATATTTTACTTTTGAATTCTCAAATGAAGTGGAAGGTAAAGTTTACGCAATTGATACCAATCAGAAATTTTTGGATTATATAACCCGCGAATTAAGAAAAAGAAGTATTAAAAAATATAAAAGTTATATTAGTTGATGAAAATGGATTTGTTTTACCAGATAAGAGTGTAGATATACTATTTTTAAGAAATGTGTTTCATAATCTATCAGAACCCACTGAGTACTTTGAAAATATTAAACAATTTCTGAAATCCAATGGTAAAATAGCTTTAATAGATTATAATAAAAAAGGTTTTTCTATTATTGGAATTTCTGGTCACTATGTACCAGAAGAAGTTTTAATAAATAAGTTAGAGAAAGCAGGTTTTCAAGTCTCAGAAAAATTTGATTTTTTATCGGAACAATCATTTATAATTTTTTAAAATGAATCCATAACTTATTTTGAAAATGAAAATATTTATTTAAAATAGTTTCTCAAATCTTTTATTTAATAATAAATTTAAATTTTTTTAAAAAAATGGGGGGGGTTAATGGCATGCCGAGAGTAACCCACCTTCTGTTCATGGCAGCATTCATCTTTGCGAACTACCTCTGCCTCATACAGTAATTCATCGACAGTATTTGTCCTTGCATCCCGTGGAATAGCCGTTTCACCGTTCCTCCTGATGTCGTCGGCTGAGCTTCATATTCATCCATCAGAAGACGTGTCGTTTCTGCTCCAGTGTCCTGCTTCTCAGCAGATGGCCTTATGGGCACCACGGTTCTGTGTGATGGGTGGAGTTTCCTCAGTTTAAATTACAGAGTTTCTGTAAAAACCGGTAGCTGCCCTTCGGCTTGCCATTAACCCATAAAAAAGTATGAATAGCGGGGCCTAGATTTGAACTAGGGCTCTCGGGGTTATGAGCCCCGCGGGATCACCAGACTACCCCACCCCGCTGTACTATAACCGTTTGCTTTTAGAGTATATAAAGATATGTATTACATTTTTTTAATTATTATTCTTTTTCATAAACAATTCAAAAAAATTTAGCAGTAATTTTTTTTAAAATAAAAAATATAAAAAAGCATGTGATGAAAAAATATGATTTAAAAAAATAGGTTTATTCTTAATAAAAATAAATTAAATATTTCTAAAAAATCTATTCTTCCGATTCTTCCTCTGGATTTTCCAATTTTTGCAATCTTTTCTCGATGTGCTCGAGTTTTTTATTGGTATGTCCTCTATACTCATTGAATCGTTTTTCTAGCTCACCAAAATCTAGGGACACTTTATCAAACCTCTTTTCCAACTGAGATAAATCTTTTTTGGTGGCTAAATCCCAGTCCTTTATGAGTTGGTCACTTTGCTCATCTAAAAAGGTTTCTATTCTATTGGATAAAAGATCTGTACTTATAGGCACTTCTTTAACTTTGCCTTTAATTCTTTTGCTCATTCCAGCCATTCTTTCGCTCATTCCAGCCATACTACCGCCTTCAGTTTTAGTACCATTGCTAGTGGCTTTTACACTGGTTTGTTTAACTTTAGTGCCAGTTTCTTTTATCTTGTCACCTAATCCAGATACACTTTCAGTTATTCCCATTGTTCTACTTCCATTATCAATGCCTTTAATCCTATTGAAAGAAAACCCCATATCCAGGAGATAATAGTAAATTAATACTATTACTGCACCAGCTAAAACTAATATTGCAAAGAGTTCTAAAGCTGTCATTTTACTTACTTACCACCTTTAATTCCTGTAACGGCTTGAACATTATCTGATCCTTCAGATTTCTTCGTTCTTTTGTCCAGTTCTTTTTCCTTCATTTCTATGTCTTGCAGTAATTTTTGAAGTTTTAAAAACTCCGTACGAGTTTCTAAAAGAGTAACTCTCTCATTTATTTCACTGTGGAGATAACCAGCTTTGTGCATGAAATCAGTTGTTGTTTTACGAATATCAGATAGTCTTTCTTGTTGTTCTTTAGGTAGTGGAATAACATTTTCAAGCACTCGCTTAGATTCTAAGTCCTTTTCTACTAATTCAATCTTTCTAAGTTCAGCCTGTTTTTCAAGAAACATGACGTTGGTTTGAGATTCTCTAACTCTTCTCCATTGCATGAGTGCAACTATAAGACCTATCACTGCAATGAATGCTATAATTATATAGAATAAATTTTGTGGAATTGTAACTACATCAGCCATTTTATTATTTCCCCTTTAATTATATTATATTTAATTATATATAATATTATCTAATCGTTTAATATTGGGCGTTTATCGATGTTTTTAATCTTTTAGAGTTTAAATATAATTTTTTATGCACGAATAACCTTAAAGAATAATATTAATCCAAAAGTTGAATAATATTAATAGTTTAAGTTTGAATAAGTTACATTAAAAATTGAAATTATTTTGAACATATCTCTTATATCATAAGATATCACCTAAAAAATATAATAATTTAATAATAATGTATTTTATAAATAATTTATTTAAAAAGGTATTTAAACTGTGATTTTATGATGGAATTGTATAAAAAACCTGGTAAAATAGTATCTAAAGTTAGAGGCATGGCTATTGATAAAGTTAAAGAAAACCTGAAAGTATGTGATTTAGTGGAATTTGTGGAAGAGGAAATAAAGAAGCTGGGAGGCGAACCAGCTTTTCCCTGCAATATTTCAATTAACGAAATTACTGCACATTATACTTCACCCTTTAATGATGAATCTCACCTGAATTTGGGTGATCTGGTTAAAATTGATTTGGGTGCTCATGTCGATGGATATATTGCCGATTCTGCTGTGACTGTTCTAGTGGGTGGAGATGAATTAGGTTCAGATACTTTATTCTCTGAGGTAGAAGTTGATTTTCAATTGAAGCTGATTGAAACTGCACAAGAAGCGCTTGAAAATGCGATAAGTATCATTAAAGATGGTGTTGAACTGGAAAAAATTGGCGAGGTAGTGGAGGATATTGTTACTGGTGAAAATTTGAATCCTGTTTCAAATCTCACAGGGCATAGTATGGATCGATGGATCCTGCATTCCGGGCTTTCCATCCCTAATGTTAAAGGAGAAAATAAGCATAAAATAAGGGAAGGAGATGTTTTAGCTATTGAACCTTTTGTTACTAATGGTGTGGGCAGAGTCACCGATATGAAAGAAGCATACATCTTCCGCTTCCTGAGAGATAGGCCTTTGAGAATGGTCCAAGCTAGGAAATTATTAGATAATATTAAACAGAATTATAAGAATTTACCTTTCGCTGAGAGATGGGTTCAAAAGAGTTTTAAAGGCCATCAATTCAACTTGACTATGAACCAACTTATATCCTCCCGTGCTCTGTATCCATACCATGTTCTTAAGGAGAAAAGTGATGCACGAGTAGCTCAAGCAGAACATACCGTTATTGTAGAAACTGATGGTTGTCAGATTATAACTGAATAAAAAAAGAATTATTCGAATCTTTAATCAAAATAGTAGTAATTGAAAATTTTATAAGTAAATAATTTTTAAAAAAAAATATTAAGGGATAATTTAATCCCTTTTAGACATTAGCTAATGGATCTTCTTTCTCGCTGCTGGCTTTGTATGGAACTGGCAGTCCCATAGCTTTTCGTTCGTCGATGACCTTCATTGCTTTCTCTTTTTTGGACTTTGCTAGTCTTGTAAGCATTTCAAGACCGAATTTACCTTCGTCAATTGGTTTAAGTTCAATAGCACCAGCATCCACTGCTTTTTTGAATACTGTTTCACCGATATCGGTTCTAACCTGAACTGCTGACCAATCGTCAGGAGCACCTATTGAACCTGTAGATATGTCAGAAAGTTCTGAAACCAAGTCAAGACAAACTTTGCATCCATTTTGTTCGTAACCGTGCGTTTCTTTGATAGGGAAACTTATTACGTCATCTTGAGTGTGCACCCAGAATTTTCCTTTACCGATGTCCATTTTCTCCACTAAATCGAAGTCAACTCCAGCTTTAGCTGAAATGAATGTTCTAAGGGATTCGAATGGGAAGTTTTCAGTACAGCATATTCCAATATCCAATGCGATCTTATCAGCCATGAATCTTACACCAAATGGGTAGGACTGCATTTTCCTTATACCCATGGTCTGACAAGGAATGGTGACTATACCCACTTTTTCCAGACCATATTGTCTTACAGCTTGTTTAAGCATCCAGTTATTTGGTGATAGTGTGTATTTGGTACCTGCTGCAGCCATGATATCATCGGATGTCATTGCCACAGTTGGCATTGGTTTCCACATTTCATCTGAAGGTCCGGCTACAACTGCACCGTCTATGATTTTTTCATCAAGAGCGAAGCATAAAAGTGCGGTTGCTATTCCACCGTCCTGTGAAATTTTCTGGATCTGTTTGTCGGTTGATCTTCCAAGAGTAATTTGTTTGTATGTTCCTAATACCATCTTTTACAACCTCCTTTATAATCCTAAATCCTTGTTAATTCGATCTGCTGGCCACCAGCTTCTTGGGCACTGGATGTAGCATACTCCGCATTTCACGCATCTGTCTTCGTTGAGTTCTGGTCTTCCACTGGTCATGTCAAGTGCTCTGGTTTGACAAGCCATGGCGCAGGTCCCGCATCCTATACAGAGAGCCTGATTTACTACTTTGTATTGTAGATCTGATCCACCTGCTTCTGTGTATCCTGCTAGATCTATCATGGGTTGTAAATAATCCATATCACCATTGATTACAGCAACCACAGTTTTAGCAATAATCTCTGGTGATGGTGGACATCCTGGTAATGCAGCATCTACTTTTATCAAGTCTGCGATAGGCACAAATGATTCATGATTTGGGTTGGCTTGTTGTCCACCTCGTGAATATCGAGTAAAACAACCAGTTGCTGCACATGAACCAAGGGCCACCACTAATCCTGCTTTTTCCCTCGCTTCCATAAGTTCTTTAACACTGTGTTCATCCTGAAGACATACTGACCCTTCAACCAGGGCTACGTCCATTTCAGGCATTTCCCACACGTCGGCTAAGGTTTGTCCATAAACTATATCCACCATTTCGGTGAGTAAAGGTGCTAAAATGTCATAATTTTCACTTAAAGACATGACATCACCGGTACATCCTGAAAGGTGGATGTATCCAATTCTTGGTTTAGCTTTTTCTTCCGCCACTTTTTCTACCTCCTGTTCTGAAGCTACTTCTTTTGGTTGTGCTTCCATTCCTAAAAATTCTTTTATACGGGCTATCATTACTTTTAGACCCCTATCTCTTTTAAAATCATTTTAATGGCCTTTGGAATGGCATCTTCCACATTTTTGGTTAAACCTAACGCTACGTCAGGAGCAGAGACAGATTCTGGCTGGCATCCAATAACTATAACTTCATAAGTTTCACTTAGATCATGCAATGGCTGGCTTACTGGCCAGGAATGCACGTTCTCATATGATCCTTCTGGTAATTCTGAAACATCGAATTTTCTTAAGGTACCAGGTTCGGCTCCAAATTCTACTACGTCCACTATTATCAACTTTTTCCATAATTCGTTAGGTAAACTGAATATATAATGAGGGCCGCCGGTTCCTGCATCTAGAATCATTACGTTATCGGGAAGTTCATTTTCTTTGAATTGTTCTTCCATTGCCTCTGTTACTGCTGGTCCAAATCCGTCATCTTTGAATAAGATGTTTCCACAGCCTACAACTAAAATCTCTGCATCAAATGCCATAATTATTCCCTTAGATCCTGACCATTTCGTTTTTGATGATGCTCCTGTCTTCGTCGTCTACTACTATCACGTGGGTTGCACATGATAGACATGGGTCGTAGGCTCTGATTACATGAGGTCCAAAGTCGTGGTGGAAACCTTCAGTTGCTGGTCCCATGGTGGGTATGTTCCAAGTGGTTGGTACTAAACAGCTGTAGAATTGTGTTTTTCCATTAGCAACCTGGGCCATGTGAACATCCATTCCTCTTGGACCTTCAATAGCGCCGATTCCTAGTTTGTTGGTACCGGTAATTTCATAGTCAGCCATTACAGGTGCTGAGGTATTCAATTCACCCAGAATATCTATTGCTTTGGAAAGGGCAGTTTTCATCTCTAAAGCTCTTGTAACGTGCTGAGCTACTACACCTTTGCCTTTAAATCCATGGAATACTTCGGCTCTGGCTCGAGGTCCTACTTCTACACTCATACCATCGTATAGCGGAATAGTAGAGCACGCCTTCTTCCCTACTTCGGGGTCATCGTACCATGTTTCAGGCATTATTTCAGTGAATCTATCTAGGTCGAATTTGGTTCGATCACCATAAAGCTGGTGAGTAGCCAATGAGGCTGCGTTGGTAACACCTAAACCTTCAGGGAAACCTTTATCAGCAACTAAACCAATTATTAAATCAACATGTGCATCCACTTTTGGTTTTAATGCTCTTAATCTAGCATAAAGTCATTTTCTCGCAACTTCACTAATATTTTGGGCCATTNNATACGTACTGTGCATTTTTCCTTATTTCGGAAACGGAATTAATGGCAGTGACCATCAAATCTGCTGGCACAATATCAGCTGCAATTAAGAACTGATGTATTGCATGGCTGTTTATGTCATGAGCAGCTAAAAGGAGTTCTCTTAATTGTCTAGCTGCTTTTGGTATTTCTATACCTAATGAATCATCCATAGCTTCCACAGATGCTAGGGTGTGGGGTATAGGGCAGACACCACAGATCCTCTGTGTAATTACTGGTGCGGTTTCTGGAACTTTACCGGTAACTATCTTTTCTAGGCCTCTTACAGGAGTAATACTAAAGTATCGCCCCTTAGTTACGATTCCTTCATCATCGACATCCATGACTAACTCTGCATGACCTTCTTGCCGTGATGTTGGCGATATAACTATTTTTTCGCTCAAATGTATCACCTCTTGTTTTTATAATGAACATCAGTATTTCAATTGATTAATATATAATTATAAGCTTTTCCTTAGGAGATAAAATGAAAATTATATATACTATAAAATACTAAACTATAATTTCCATCAATTTAACTGAAATTCTGTTATTTTCGATTCATAAAAAAATATTTGATTGAATAAAAAATTCAATTTTTTGTATGAATGATTTAACAACCGCATAATTTAAGTTGTTTTTAGAATAAAATATTTATGAGAACTTTATAAGATAATAATACCTATCATAAAACCGTTACTTTTTATCATATCAACCTCATATCTGCAGTTGATTAGACTTATAATATACAAAAAAAATTTCTGAGCATTCACAACCATTATTATTGTAATCAAAATTATTAGTTTAACGAACCACGGATATCTCTTCAAAATTAAAATATCAAACATCATCCGTAAACAAAGCAAGTAATGAGGTTATTTAATATGAATATATTACCCGAAGAGGCCAGAACAATAGCTCAAAAATATATAGAAGAACCAGGAGCAGCGGCAGGTAGGCCTGAATTGAAAAACTTAAGTGGTAAACTGATCTATATAATACCAGTCATCTTAAATAATAAAATTGTAGGAGAAATCTACATAGACCCAGAGAAAGGTGAAAATGTTGGTGGCGCAGGGGGTGCACCAGATGGTTAAAATGATGGAAACAGAAGTAGAATGTTGTAAAATAATTTCTGAAGACGTAAAGGATGCGGTGATTCTTGAGGGATCACCGGAACTAGGTTTGATTGGTAATATTTTAGGCTGGTTACTCGTGGAAGAACTTAACATGAAACAAATTGGATATATAGACTCCAAGTATTTTCCTCCACTAGCTGTACTATATAAAGGCATGGCAATTCATCCATTCCGAGTATACAGCACAGAGGGGATAGTGCTGTTCTTATCTGATTTCATAATACCACCAGCGGTAGCTTATGATATGGCTAATGCAATCGTAGACTGGGCAGAAAAAAATAAAAGTAAAGAAATTATAACATTTAATAGTATAGTAGTAAGAGAAAAAACAGGCGCAGTAGCCGGTGCAGCGAATTCTGAAGAAGCTTTGAAAAAACTGGGAGATAAAGAAATACCCATACTTCCATTTGGTAATATAAATGGTCTCTCTGGTACGCTTTTAACCAGAAGTACTATTAAGAACATTTCAGCATCATGTCTTTTCGCTGAAGTATTAAACCAATATCCAGATCCTCGTGCTGCTGCCAGTGTAGTGGATGTTTTAAATAAAATGTTAGATATAAACATTAATGCAGAACCACTTCTAAAAGAAGCTGAAGAAATTGAATCTCGTCTAAAAGAGTTAGCAAATACTGTACAAGGAGAGCAAGGTGGACAGGAATCACCTGCCTATCTGTAAAAACTTAACCAAAAAAATTTGTTGTTTTAATTATTAAATCATGCGGGCCCGTAGCCTAGTTGGATAGGGCGTCGGACTTCTAATCCGAAGATCCCGGGTTCAAATCCCGGCGGGTCCGCTAAAATATACTTTTTTTAAATCAAAGATCATAAGTTTAGGGCCCGTAGCCTAGCCAGGATAGGGCATCAGACTCCTAATCTGAGGGTCCCGGGTTCAAATCCCGGCGGGTCCGCTAAAAAAATATTATAAAAAAATCATTAATTTAAAATAGAAAAATAAAAACTTAAATGTTAAAATTCAGTTCTTTTTTTAGTCCAATTCTTTATGCCACGAAAAATTTTTGCCCATTATCTCCATCATTATAGTAATTACAATGAATCCACTTATAATTACTGCAAAAATTACGTCGCCATAAGGTATACTAATACCAACTGCCATTTATCATTCACCTGCACTTTTTCTATAAATATGTATTCATACTATTAAATTTTTGTATCATTCATCTACATTACAAATAATTTTTTACATTGAATTATAAATATCTATTTCTCATTTATCTCAATATCCTTAATACCATTAATAAACTTTATTACACCATTCGCCTCTTCAGAAAAATTGATGAAATCTTGAGCAGATATTATAAGAACTAATTCATTATTTTTAAACTCATCCGGATCCTTAGGTACAACTACTAATTTGTCTTTGCCATTGATATTTTCACTGCATATTCCCATAGTAGCTTTAATATTCATTAAATCACTCCCTAATTTTATCTAATTATTTCTCATTTTTTTTTTAACTTAACAAAAATAAATAAATGATCCAAACAATTAATTATTAAACAAGATGGTTATAAATGATAAAAAGAATAGGTTATTAAGTGTATGGGTAAAAGACCAGGATAAAGCCTTAGATTTCTATTTGGAAAAGCTTGGTTTTGAAAAGCAAACTGACATTGAAATGGATAATGGTTACCGTTGGCTGGAGGTTAAGCCGCCAGGAGCTGAAACTGCCCTCACCATTGCTAAACCTTATCCCGGGCAGGATGGTGTTTCTGTAGGTGGATTCACTAATATAGTTTTTACCACAGAGGACATAAATGCAACATACAAGGATTTAAATGCTAATGGAGTTAAATTTATCGAAAAACCTAAAATTCAGGAATGGGGTGTGATGCAAGCTATTTTTGCTGATCCAGATGATAATATGTTTATATTGGTTGAACGTGCATGATTAAAAATAAATATTAAATTATAGTAAAATTTTTATTTTTATTTTTTATCTATTTAAAATAAATTTTATTATATAATAATTTATTTGAAAGTTTAAAAATGGGAATTTTTGATATCAAAAATAAATATCTAAAGTATTATCTGGGGCAGTATTTCTAAATTCATTATCATGACCAATAAGAATTTTACCGTATTTTCCTCCTCCACCGGGCTGGATTTGTAAAGTTTTGTTGCGGAATGCTTCTATAACTGTTGAAAGTTGGGGATTCTTATTCTTAAGCTCCTCCAAAGGAGTGTATATCAGGACTGATATTTCATTTCCGAATTTTTGTACTAGTTCCTTCCAAATTTTCTGTACAAAAACTGTGGTAACTCCTTTACCGTATGTTAAACTTATAATATCAGCTAATGGAATTATATGGATGTATGGTGGCCTGTGAGGTGGATGATGAGGTTTATTCCAAGATGAGAGTTCATATGTCCTATAGTCTACGCCTTTTTTAATTGTTCCACCACATAGACATTTCATCTTGTTTAATGATACTTCTTTAATGTTAAATACCTTATAACATTTGGTACAGGCTGTTTTATGATATTTACCTAATTGAGGATCAAAGCCGTAGTTGGCTTTTATTCTACTTTTTAAAATACAATTTGCTATATTTTTAAATGTTAATGCTTTAACATCTAATTCGTTGAACTCTCTTCCTAATCTGTGCGGCCAGGGAGAATGTGCGTCAGAATTGGATAGAAAAGGAATGTTTTGGAGCTCTTTTATATGATCTGCCATGTCGCTATCGGCTGAAAGTCCTAATTCTAGAAAATCAGGTTTTTTAGAATAACAATCATATATACTATCGTATTCTTTATAGATGCTTGTCCAAGGCGTGAATGCGTGAGAAGGTCCGAAAAGACAGTTATGTTCATGTGCTATATCCATTATATCCGCACCATTCATACGCACTTTAGGTCTGCCATCAGCATCTAAATTTCCATGTAACTCTTCTCTAACTTCATATGCTGCCTCAAAAGATGGTAGAATAATCAAGTGGTGTACTCGTTTTATATCCTCCACTTCTACTGTTAAAATAAATTTGCATGTGGAGTTGGTATCGTCTTTTATTCTTTTATTTTTGATGGAGAATATACCATTTTCTGTTTCTTCAATAGTTTCATCAAGTATTTGAAGCCATTTAGAATTCAATACATCTCCGGTTCCTACTAAATCTAATCCTTTAAGTTTTGCCTGTGGTGCAATGACCTCAGGAGTCATATTCTTAGAAGTTGCCATAGAATATCGGCCGTGAATATGTAGATCAGCGTTGATTATCATTTTATTTACACCATCGATTAAATTAATTTTTTTAATAGATGATTTTTTAAGTTAAATTTTATAAAAAATGAATGTAAATTAAAATTTAGCGGTTAAAAATTAATAAATTCATAAAAATCCAAAGTTTTTAATTTACACATCAAAAACTTTTAACCGATGTATCTCAGATCTTCATCCCCAGGGGTAACGTGCATTCTATCTGACATCTCTTGTTCCATTTGCTGGGCTTTGGATATCATTTTACGTGTTTCTTCTGCTCTTTCTTCTAATTTTGCAACATCCACTTCTAATTTGAGTATGTTAATTAATGTTTTCAGAACAGCCTTGGATGCATCTGCATCTATGAAATATCCTGGAGTTTCTCCCATGAGACACACTCCTTCCATGCCCCGGGACATGCCCAATCCTAGAAGAAGACCTGATGCACCGATTATTCCACCGTCTGCTGATCTAAGTTTTACTTCATACCCCTCTAACATCTTAGTCAGTTCTTTGGTTGTGGCTGCTCCTAAAACCTTCGTTTTTTCTACATGTTGACCAGTACCAAGTCCACCGAGAGTGTAGATGCTTTTAACTCCAAGTTTATCTATAAAATCAATAATAGCGCCACAAATATCATACTGACCTTCTGGACTTAAACCTTGAGTATTTCCTACTAGAATTATATAATCTCTCTGATCTACTCCGGCTGATTTAAGATAATAGAACTCATTTTTCATGGGTTCAATTATCCCATTTTCATCTACAAAGACCTGTGGAGGGAATGATGGCGAGTATAATTCTGCAAATTTCTCTGCTTGAAGTTCATGGATCAGATGCTCTGCCACTAATTTACCTACATGTCCAATACCTGGAAGAGCTTCTATCAAGATTGGTTCGTTGAGATCTACATCCTTCAATAATTTAATAAAGGTATCTTTCATCTAAACCAGCTCCTTTTTATTTGGTTTTAAGCATTTGCTTTTTTAATAATCTTCTATATTTTCCATATTTATCAGTTGGAGAGTATTTAGGTGGATAAATTACACCTAAATCTCCTTCACAGTAGGGACATTTATTCTGTAATGTGTATTCATCACATGATCGGCATTTATGCATTTTCATTTTCATTCTAATTCACGATAGAATTCACCTTCGCCACCAGCCGCTATCACTGCGTCTATAGCTAATTGAGCTGCTTCTTTAAGTATAGTCTCTGCTTCAATATAGTTAGATGATTTAACTGTCATTCTATATCGGGGAGCCCCTACACACTGTATGCGAATATGTTCATCCTTAACAGATACAAGGGCATCTTTTACTACTTCTACTCCATCAGCCACGTAAGATTTTAAATCTACATAACCGGTTATCTGCACTTCAGGAGGGGATATATTCTTCTTTGCAACAGCAGTAATAGCTTCCGCCCATTTTTCATCTATTTCTCTATTTAAAAGAGCTTCTGCACCTTCTTCAGCAGCAATTTCGAAAGCCCCGTAAAGATCACCAAATTCATCCATTAAATAATAACCGACTTCTTCATATGCTAAATCTAAATCCTTATCTATGCTTCTAGCTGAAAACTCAAGTAGTTTTTCCGCTTTTTGCTCTATTTTCCATTGCTGGATTTTTCGGGTCCTCTGATCTTCCCTTATCCGTTTCATGGAAACATCCACATGACCTTTATGAGGATTTACTCTCAATACTTTGGCCACGATTTTCTGGTTTTCACGCACATGATCCCGGATGTTTTTCACCCAGCCTGAAGAAACCTCTGATATATGGATAAACGCTTCTTTTCCAGGATACTCTTCTAGCATAGCGAATGCTCCATAATTTAGAACTTTCTGTACTGTACCTACTACCAGATCTCCTTCATCTGGCCATTCCTTCCTCATTCTTACCATATAGAACACCTAAAATGTTTAAATTAATTAATCTAGGACTTCTACTATCTGGGCAACTATTTCAGATTTTCCACCTCTGGGTTTTACCAGAGTTTTGCCACAGATGATGCATTGCACATTGGAAGCGGCATGATCGAAAATAATTTGCTGATTGCCACAGTCGATGCATTTGACTTTTAAAAAATTGCTTTTGGGATTGTTAAAATTTGTCATCGAATAAACCTCTTTTTAAATTTCCATTATTTCATTACAAACTCTACTTTTCCAGCTCTAAATGATGAACGTTTCATATGAGATTTACCGCACTCTTTACATTTGTATCGTAAATCAAGTTTTTTTACTGGTTTATTCCCAGATGGTAGTGGTCTAGGATAACCTCGGTAACCACTAGTAACACGCCTGAATTGGCGTTGTCCCCACTTTAATTCGCTGGCTTTTCTTCTTTTTGATTCAAATACTTCATGAATCATGTGTTTTTTGCAACTAGGACAATAAGTTCTTCTTTCTTTAGGAATCTTCATCTATAATCACCTCTAAATAAAATAAGCATTATTAAGCTTGAAATTTATTGATATTAATTTAATGTAAACTCTATTTATATAATTAATTCTAAGTCTATATTAAAATACTTATAAAATTCATGTTTATTTATAACTTTTGTATAAATTTCCCCTTCCTATTTTTTATAAGAATCTGAGCGTTGGGCTGTGGCATAGTAATAATATCTTGTGGAGAAAATGGACCATATATCTTTTTATCAACTCCCATAATGGTCGGAAGTTCTTCTAAAATCATTAAAACTTCAGCAGGAGCTTTTTGATTATTAATATTTTTTAAACCCTGATCTTCTTTTGTAGTATTTATTTCCCTAAAATTATTTTTTTTAGTATTATTATCATCGGAACTTTCTAAACCCTCAATATCATTTGAAGAAGCTGAATATTCTGAAGACGGCTTCTGACCTGGTTCCTGGCCAAATTCGTTATAGATATTTCCTAAATTCTCTTCTACATCAGAATTTAATTCATCATCCACTTTATTATGTGATAGTTCTGCTGATGAATCCATTATAGGCTTTTCAACTGTTTCAGTGGGATTATCTAATTTTTTCTTGTTTATGTGACTTTGAGCGGAATAAAACCTTAAAGAATCTCTCATATCTTCACGATAAGTCACCAAAGAGGACACTAAGGCATGATATAATTCTTCTTCCTCTGGAGTAGAGTTTCGAGGAACCTNNCATAGGTGAATTTGAAGTTGATTTAGATTCTTTGAATAGCTGATATGAACGTTGCACATTCATAACGACACTATTGCTGATCTTATGCTCCCGTCTTTCACATATCTCAGCGATGATTCTCTGTGCATCTCGTAGTAAATAAGACTCGAAAGAGAAAGGATTATTATCTATCTTCCTCATAAGCTTATTAAAATATTTAAAGACATCCGAATAAAAATTTTCCCCAACCGGAGCTAAACCACTTAGATTACGCTCTTTTTTTTGAATTTCTCTTAAATTTTGGAAGAATTCATCCAATCCTATTCCTCGCTTTCTATCCTTGGAGCTAAAAGGAAACTTAATTCACCTTCATCCGAGGCCATCTTTAAGGAGAGGTTAAGAGGCATGTCATTTCCCAATCTTAAAACCACAGCTTCTGAAAATTTATCAGCTTTCAACATCTCTTTTATCTTTTCAAGTGAAAATACTGATTTAGCATTATCCTCTATTTTTTCACCGTGTAAATATTCTATAGTGGCATCTCCAAACTCTCCTTCTGCAGATGCTATGAATTTAT
Source organism: Methanobacterium sp. (assembly GCA_003166335.1). Lineage (GTDB taxonomy): Archaea > Methanobacteriota > Methanobacteria > Methanobacteriales > Methanobacteriaceae > Methanobacterium_A. The sequence continues at coordinate 28,507 of PMWA01000092.1, forward strand.
CTTCATCTACTATGAGTGATATCTTATCAGAAACAATGTCAATATCCTGAATAGAGTTTTTAAGTAAAGTGAAAGGTATTTCAAATTCTGTGGGATATTCTAATTGGGGAGGGGTGGGGGGCTCATACTCTATATCTATAAGATGTATTTTAAAAGTACGTCGAGCTTCACCTTCGAAGTTAATAATCAAATTACTCTCATCTACAGCAAGCTCTAACATATCATCTGATTTCCCTCTTTTAAGAACTTTCATTAACTCTTCAGTATCCACATTGATTTTAAGGGGTTCATCGCATGAGTACATATCAAAAACACCGGATTTAAGTTCTAGATGTACAAAAGTGATGTGAGACCTGTCCAATGCATCGAGTTTCAAGCCCTCAGTATCTGCCTGCATCTGAACTTCATCCACAATGGAAGAAATAGCGTCGAAACTAGTTTTTAAAATATTAGAATCACTTAAAACTGCTTTAAACATTTTATCCTCCTTATACTTTATTTTATTTCTTTTAAATATTCAAACTAATTATTAACTTATTCGACTTATTAATCGTTATCATTCCCTTCATCTTCTTCAGTCGCACGGTCATCTTCATCTCTCTGAGTATTTCCTTCAAACGTTTCCAATTCACTATATATTGTTTTAAGAAAAGTTACTTCCCGTAATTTACGAGCAAAAACTGTTGCTATTATGATAGATCCAATTAATACTAGAAGAGCTGAAAACATAGCCCTATCTCCAAATATGACATTAGAAGCAACCTGCACCGATGAACCGGTAAATGAAAAAGCCACACCATATAGTATAAGTAAAATTCCAAAAACAAGTGTTATGGCCCTTATTATAATATCACTTTTCTTTTTCAGGAATTTCAATGCGTAATAATCTTTTAAACCATTCATAACAGAAACATTATTTTGTCCTTCAGAATTTTGAGATTTAACTTTTTCTTGAAGAGTTATAGGAGATGAATTTATAGTTTGCGAATTAGTTTCAAGTTTTTCAGATCCTTGATTCCTTATCTGGTCTGATTTCTCATAATAATTCATATCCTTATTTTCCTCAAGTCTTTTCTCATGGAAAATTCTCTTCAAACCTTGAAATAAAGATTGCCCCCAAAATTCCATCTTTTTTTCATAATCCTTTTTACGGGTATCTTGGGGTGTTTTTGGATCTTTCATTCTGACGTTATTCTCCTAAAAATACTTTTCAGAAATATCTTACACTGATACGGTCTAATCATATTCTCTCCAAGTATGGCCACAGACAGTGCACCTTAAAAACCTAGTTTCTGATTCATCTGCCCTTCTAGTTTGTTGTAACCACCAGAATGCTAGCTTATTGTTACATTTGGAGCAAATAGCACGAGTAGTAGGTAAAGTTTTAATCTTATCATCAGTAAATATTATGCTCTCCTTTGCATTTACTTCTTCAGAAACTTTGTATTTACTGATTAATTCTTTAGTTATTCCCCTGTCGTATCCGCATTTTTTACAATGAAAACGTTTATCATCTGGGAACATAACTGTTCCACATTTGGGGCAAAATTCCATGTAAATCCTCCTTAATATAAAATGGTGAATGTACAAAAATTCTAAATATTTTTTTTAATGAACTTTTTGAATTCATATTATTTTATTTTAGTAGATTTTAGTTAGTTTAATAATTTATTAAATATTAACTTTTAGGGAAATATCATTTTATATTTATTTATCTAAATATTTTAAATTAAGTCCAAATGGTTTAAAGCATCAATAATAATTTTTTTATGGTCAAAAGCTAAATTAAGCTTAAAAATATCGTCTAATTTTAAACAATGTACTTCCATTGCATCAGTGTCCGCCTTTAAATTTCCTCCTGTTTTCGCGGCCGTAAAACATATTGTTATTACATGTCCTCGAGGATCCCTATTGGGATCTGAATAAACACCGGAAATTTCATTCAAATCTACGCTAAGACCTGTCTCTTCCGTTACCTCCCTTAAAACTGCTGATTCAACTGTTTCACCATACTCTACAAATCCTCCCGGTAATGCCCAGAATCCTTTATAAGGAGAATTTTTCCGTTTGATAAGTATTATTGAATCATTATCACATAGTATGACTGCATCTACAGTTAAAAAAGGGTGTTTAATGTTAACCACATCCATCAACTTAATCAAAAATTCACATAAAAAATTTTATTATCCAGTTATTCAAAAATATTAAATTTAAATAATTAAAAATAAAAAAATCACAGAGTTAAAAGTAATTTAATCTTAAGCATTCCCCTTTGATTCACCAGTGATTACTCCTGCCGCTATGATATGTGCCGCTCTTAAAGGCTCTGGTATAGCACTACGGGTGGCGGATAACCTTACTATCGTTTCAGCATCTTCTAAGTCTATGCCACATATCTGAATATATATATCCTCTTTATTCCCATTTTTAATTTTATATATTTCCCCAGCATCCAAAACATCATTCCATCGGTCTTTCCAGTCTGGAAACCGTTTCAACGCTTGTTCTATTTTTATTAAATTAGGATACTTCCTCATTACCACAATAACTGGTATTCCAGTGGCTTCAAAGATCTCTCTAATGTTAGCAACGTTAAAACCGCCGAAAGTGATGCCATCTAACATCATTACTCCAAGCTGATCCTTATGACGGGTACTGTTCACCATACAAATAATTTGATAGGTGGAATTCCGACCATCTCCCGCAATATATGTTCTAATTACACCATCAAGCCAGTTACCCGCCCTGAAAACTGTGGCAATTAACATCACAGGTTGAGTGGTGTGTGGTGTGAATGGAGCATCATCCACCCCTAAAATCCTAATCTCTCCCTTTATATTCCTGAATTTTTTATTAATATTTTCATTCATTTCATTTTTTTCTATTTTTCAGAAGATTCAATAGATTCCATTAAACCTTTGAATTCATAACATCTTGATTTCAATGTTTCTGCTGCCTTTTTAAGTGATTTACGTGGATTTTTAGCCTTAATATATAATTTAGGTTCTCCAATGATTGGATGATCCACTACATATGCCGCAGCTTCCACATCTTTATCTTCCATTAGGGTTTTTCTTAATGCATTGCAGAGTGTGTGAGACTCTCCCGTAATCTCTATCTCCAGTTCATTTTTGGTGTCTTTTATGATCTTCATTATTCATCCCTCATAGTTTGAAGAAAGTTTTCTTCTCTCTTTTCTTCCGCAATTAGGGCATATTACTTCGCTTTTACTTACTTTCTTCATGAAATCTCGGCAATTGGTACACATGGCCTTTATAACTCCCAGTTCATTTTCAACGGTGGTTAAATCCACGTTGTCCAATCCTATAATCTTAGTTACTCTAGCTTCTACCAGATCTCCAATTCTAAATTCATCGGTTAATTTAGATACGTATCCTCTATCGGCTTGTGAAATGTGTATACCTCCGGAAAATGAAGTGGTGAGGCTTCTAGTGCTGCCCTTAGCACCCTCAATTTTCATCAAAGCTCTCTGACCTCTGACTTCAGATATCTGTCCAAACACCATTACTCCAATTTTCAAAAGTGATGGGGAGTTAGTTTTTGGTATTATAGATATTTTCTTATTTTTATTGTCTACTTGGACTGTTCCGGCTACTAAAGATCTTATTTTTCCATCATCCTCATAAGTCCAGTCAGCTGGGACAAATTCTTCTGTAACTCCCAGAGGATCCCCTGGAAGAACAAAATTTCCAGATTTAGTTTTCATTCATTACACCTCAACTTTAAAAAAAGTTTTATTTTAGTAATCCTAAACTGATGTTAAATTTTTTTAAATATCCTATTCTATAATATTTAGGTTAAATAATTTTTTTTCTTTAATTTGGGCATTTTAAATTCTATTTAAACAGCTTTTTTATTGGTTTATTTTAACATATTTAATTTCATCTAATTTGTAATCTTCCCATCTCTTCGTATCAAGGACAATCAAAAGTTCTTCTGGAGTTAATAATGGTTTTTTATACATATTAGCATCGTCTATGGCTATTCTAGGACATGCAGTCACTAAAAATGCGTCTAAATCCATAAAAGGTATTAAAAGTTCAGGAGAAATATGATCCATGAGTATAATATATGCTTCTTTTCCTTCTTTATGAATCATGCTTTTTAAATTTTTTGCAAGTTCCATACGCAACTGACCTTTCTTGGAAGAAACTATGATTCCAAATCTTTTCGCTTCCCTAGCTTTAGTTATCCTCGCGAATCTTATTCTTAGGATTCTATCTGCAAATTTATCAATATTTCTTGCCTCATTTCGGTAAGGATCAGCTATAATAACTGGTTTATGAGTGGAAAGTTTAATTCCCAGAGGATGGAAGTTCCCGCTTCCCACATATAGAAACACATCAACGGGTAGCTCTTCAACTGCTGAAAAATTACATCCCAGTACTTGGGCTTTTCTGGTTCCTTGCCCTTGTTTCATTATTACTGTTTTACCTTCATGTTCTAGAAAATCTGCTGCTTCCTCTAAAATATGAAGATGTTGAGTTGTGGTAACTAAACCGATAATTTTATAGTTTTCCAGAAGATTTAAGGCCTCTTTAATTGCAGGTATGACATCTAGCTGGAATTGGGCTTCAACGAAAAGCATATGCACATCATATTCCAATGGGAGGGGTGAATGTCCGAAATGAACCAATAAATCTACCATGCCTTTCATACTCGCATCTGAAACATCACACGCACCAAAACTAGGATCACCAGATATTATGACATCTGCACCCGTTTCATCCTCTATTCGTCTAGCAACAGATGTAGCATAGACTTTAAGACCTTCTGGAAACTGTAATCCCACGGAATGTGCATTTATGTTCTTTATTTCTTCAATGATATTGTTTACTTTGAGTTGATATTTTGACATGATAAATTTTAATCTTCTAAAATAATTTTTGATTAATAAAAATTAAATAACTGTATTTATAATATAAAATGATTAGTTATTAATATATAAAAAACTAAATTTCTCCTTCTATTACCACCTTATTATCTTTTACATTTACTTTAAGTAACGATTTAATTTTTAATCCTGTTTCTCTCTCCACGATACTTTTTCCTTCTCCCTTCTCTATAACTACTATTACATCCATAACTTCAGCACCTATACTTTTAAGGGCATTTAAAACAGCAATCAGAGTACCACCTGTGCTAACCACATCATCCACAAGAATTACTCGTTCTCCTCTCTTTATTCCATTTATATAAAGCTTTCCATCACTGTAACCTGTTATTTGGTGAACATCTACTTCTCCTTCCAATCCATACGTGCGTTTTCTCACCACTACAAAGGGTATTCCAGTCTTTATTGATAATGCTGTGGCTATAGGGATTCCCATTGCCTCAATACATACTATTTTATCCATATCAAGATTTATAAATTTAGAAATAACTTCTACAACCTCTTCAATAAGATTGGGTTCAACTAGAGGAACACCATCAGTTATAGGGTGCACAAAATAATTATAGTCCCCTTTTTTTACAATCGGAGCCTTTAATAAACTTTCTTTAAGATTTTCAAGCATTATATCACATCAAAAAATAACAGATTCTAAAAGTGGATTTTCCAAATTATATTATAAATTTAAGCCATTTAAATAATTAAAGTACACAATAATAATTTAAAAAAGTTTTAAAAAATTATTATTTAAAAAAGCTTTTAACATTATAAACTTTATTATATTTATTATAAAATACATATATATAAATTAAATATATTTAATCATTAATTTATTATTACGCTTACTGAAAATAATATTACAATAGAAACTATTTTAAAATAAAATTTAACATTTATTTTCCTTATGGTTAAATGAAATATTTTTTTATAAAAATTTTTTATAAACAGGTGAAAGAACAATGTTGGGCAGTCTAGGTAAAAACCTAACCAAAACAATGAAAAAATTGGCTGGAATGACAATAATAGATGAAGAAGTTGTCAAAGAAGTCATAAAAGATATACAAAGAGCCTTTATACAGGCCGATGTTAATATTAAATTAGTACTCAAACTTTCCAAGACTATAGAAAACCGATCCTTAAATGAAGAACCACCTAAAGGCATAACCCCTAAAGAACACGTCGTAAGAATTGTTTATGAAGAATTAGTAAATTTAGTAGGAGAAAAACCAGCCACGGTAGAAATCACCACCAAACCCTATAAAATACTTTTTGTAGGACTTCAAGGAAGTGGTAAAACTACTACTATTGCCAAACTAGCAAAATATCTTCAGAAAAAAGGTTTTAATCCGGCAATTGTGGTTACTGACACTTGGCGACCTGCTGCATTTGAGCAGTTAAAACAGTTAACTGAAGATATGAACTTGTCGATATATGGCGATCCTAAAAATAAAGATGCTCTAGACTTAGCGAGAAAAGGTTTAAATGAATTTAAAAAGCAAGATGTCATTATTATAGATACTGCAGGCCGCCATAAAGAAGAAAAAGAACTCTTAGACGAAATGGAACAGATTTCACGAGTGGTGAAACCAGAAGAAGTTATACTAGTCATAGATGGTACTATCGGACAACAAGCAAGAGATCAAGCTCTAGCCTTCAGTAAAACCACTAATATTGGATCTATAATCATAACCAAATTAGATGGTTCTGCTAAAGGTGGTGGCGCACTATCTGCAGTGGCAGAAATTGGAGCACCTATAAAATTCATTGGTACCGGAGAGAAATTGGATGATTTTGAAGCTTTTGATCCTGAAAGATTTATATCAAGACTTCTAGGTATGGGAGATATTAAAACTCTTCTAGAAAAGGCAGAAGAAATAGCAGACGAAGACGTTAACGTAGAATCCATGGATGCTATGTTAAGCGGTAAATTTACATTGAAGGAGATGTACTCCCAATTTGAAATGATGAATAAAATGGGCCCTATGCAACAAGTAATGAATATGTTACCCGGGATGGGAGGTAAACTACCAAAAAACGCATCTCAAGTAACAGAGGAAAAATTAGCAAAATATAAGATAATTATGGACTCCATGACAGATTATGAACTAACCCACCCCGAAGTCTTAAAACAATCCCGAGTAAAAAGAATATCTAGGGGCTCTGGGGTGAGAAATGAAGATGTTAAAGAGCTTATGAAATATTATAACATGACCAAGAAAGCTATTAAAGGATTTGGAAAAAGAAAAATGGGTGGTCCTTTAGGACAAATGATGCGTCAGTTTATGAAGTAACATTAATAAAATTTTAATTCTAAAATATAGAAGAAACCTGAATTAACATCATTAAACATTTATTTATTTTTTTAATTAGTTCTAGATTTCCAAGAATTAATAAAAGATTCTTTTTTTGTTTGTAGAATACTTAATTGATTAAAATAAGATGATATTCATGAATAATAAAGTAATAAATACTATAATCCTGGAAAAAGCCCTTAAAGTTAGAGAAATAACCGGTAGTACGTTATGTACCCGTTGCTGGGGCAGAATTTTCTCTCAAGATATTGAAGGCACTAATAATCATGAAAGGGGAGAATATATAAAGCAAATACTAGCGAAAAATATTTGCGAGAATGATAACTTAATTAATGATTATTGTTATATATGCGATAATATATTCCAATTCATAGAGAAGGGACTTCTAAATGATATAAAAAAATATTTAGAGAATTCTGAAATTGAATTTTCCACATTTCTGGTGGGATGTCGCGTACCAGCTGAAATTATCCAAAAAGAAGATTACATATATAGTAAACTAGAGGATGAACCTGAAAGTATTAAAAAAGAAATTAATCGGGAGATTGGTAAATTTTTATCTTTACAAATGGGTAATGAAGTTGACTTTGATAATCCAAATTTAGTGATAATGGTCGATTTCAATACAAATATGACTCCTAATTTAGAAATCCAATTAAATCCCTTATTTGTTGAAGGTCGTTATAGGAAGCTGATTAGGGGAATTCCTCAGACTAAATGGCCGTGCCGCAAGTGTAAGGGTAAAGGATGTGAATACTGTAATTACACTGGTAAATTATATATGGAATCTGTTGAAGAATTAATCTCTCCACAAATAATTAAAGAAGTTAAGGGTACTGAATCCAAGTTTCATGGTGCGGGTAGGGAAGATATAGATGTTAGAATGTTAGGTAACGGCCGGCCATTTGTAGTGGAGATCAAAGAACCCCAGAAACGGACTCTAAACTTAAAAGAACTGGAAAATAAAATTAATTTGTATGCTGCAGGTAAAGTAGAGGTTTCAAATTTAAAGTTAGTGGGTAAAGAAAGACGCAGCCAAATAAAGACTTCATCTACAAGCACCTACAAAGTGTACCGAGCAATAGTTGATCTAGATAAAGAAACTTCCAATGATGATTTAAAAATTCTAAGCTCCTTAGATGTAATAGAACAACGCACTCCTCTTAGAGTATCTCATAGAAGAGCGGATTTAATACGAAAACGTAGAGTGAGAGATTTAAAAGTTAAAAAACTGGATCAAGAGAGATTGGAATTGATAATTGAATGTGAAGGGGGTTTGTATATTAAAGAACTTATATCAGGTGATGAATATAGAACCCAACCTAGTGTATCTTCATTACTTCAAAATCCTGCTAGATGTGTGGAGTTAGATGTTCTTGATGTCCAAAACTGAGTTTCTCTTAAATTTCATTAAATAATGAAGTTTATAATAAAAATAATGTTTTAGGATCACATAATTTATACAAAATAGTTTATAGATAGTATTATAAACATCATTAATAGAAATATTTTTTAATATGAATATAATCAAATTGTTATAATTGAATTAAATTTGAACTAATATTATGGAGATTTACGTTATAAACTTCTTCAATTAAGATATTCTATTCATAACGGATTTTATTTAGTTCGCTAAGTATTTTGAATAAAAATAAAAAATAAATTCAATAAAAATATTTTAATTAGAATATGTTGAATTTAGTTAATTTAATTCAATCAGTTTCAAGTTTTAGCAAATATTTATCAAACTTTTTTTAAGTTAAAATGGAGGTTTAAAAAAAATGAGAAGATCAAGAGGTTTTAAAAGCAAAACACGTTACAAACTCAAAAAGACAATAAGGGTAGGTAGAACAAACCCCATAACTAAGCGGATACAGACTTTTGATGAAAATGATCTGGTTCATATCATAATAGATCCTAGTAGTCATAAAGGTCAACCCCACCCACGATTCCATGGAAGAACTGGTAAAATAGCTGACAAACGTGGCCAAGCATACATAGTAGAAATTAATGACGGCAACAAGGCTAAAAAATTGATTGTAAGACCAGAACATCTTAAAATACAAGAGTGATAATGATGATTGGAAAGAAAATTATTGAAACCGATCCCGTCACCATTCCAGAAATTAAAGAAATGTTAGAGAAACGTCAAGAAGCTCATGAGTTAACTTATGAGCAAAATTTAGTTTTAGATCATGCGATTAAGTTTGCAAAGCTGGATTCTGAAACCGCTCATAAGTTGGTGGATGAACTTGCGGATATAGTCAAAAAAACCCAAGCTGTTAAATTAACAGATATAATGCCTAAGGATATGTCAGATATGAGGCTCATGTTTGCTAAAGAAAGAGGTTCTCATAAAAAAGAAGAATTAGAACAGTTATTAGAAATAATAAACCAACACCGTGAAGAAGAAGTATAAAAATTTAAATTTTTAGCAAACTTAAGTCCGTGACTGAAATTTAATTAATTAAATTAATGCTATAATTGTCCACAAATTTGAAAAATAATAAAATTTAGTTGAATATTTCAGAATTAATTAATTAAAATCGGTGGTTAAATGGAAGATTATGCGATTATTTTGGATTATCTTCCTTTAGGTTATGTAAAGGAAGGATCATCTTCATTTAAAAGAAAACCTGTAGCTCAAGCTATAGGTATAGTAGAGTTTACTCTTCTAGAACTTACTCCCCAAGAAAAAGTTAACCTAGACATACATGAAAAGGTTTACATTGGAGCGGGAAAACGGGATAAAATAGCACGGGTGAACGGCAGACTTAAATACGATAAACTTACTTCCACCGCCAGGGTAGAATTGAATTATGTAATAGAAGAGATTATAAAGGAACATGAGGATAAATACGTCCAATTTTTCAATGAAGCAGGTTCCATTTCAACTAGACTTCATCAAATAGAACTTTTACCGGGTATTGGAAAAAAACATATGTGGGATATTTTAAAGGCACGTAAAGAGAAAAAATTTGAGAGCTTTAAGGATATTAAAGAGAGAGTACCCATGCTAGCAGATCCTGTTAAGCTTATTTCCAAACGCATACTAATGGAACTCGAAGGAAACATTGATAAAAAGGGTAAAAGGAAGTACATACTCTTCACTAGACCTCCAAAAAAAGAAAAACCTGATCATCCCCGATTTTAAAGCATTGGATCACGATAAAAATTGAAAATATAAAATAATTCTTGAAATATTTAATTGAGAATTAAATTTTTTTTTGACCAGTTAAGAGTTTATAAATGTTAGCGGATACTCTAAAAATATTGAGAGCAAATAATGTAAGGCTGAATAAAAGAAAAGGCCAAAATTATTTGATAAATACTCAAATACTATTTAAAATCTTTAATAATGCAAATATATCTCAGAAAGATACTATTCTGGAAATCGGTCCGGGTATTGGAACTTTAACAATACCATTAGCTAAAATGGCTGGTAAAGTTGTAGCCGTGGAGCAAGACAAAAAAATAGCAGAGATATTAAAAAAAAGACTCAATAGTCTTCACATATCCAATGTAGAAGTTATAATAGGTGATGCTGTTAAAATAAAGCTTCCACCATTTAATAAAGTAATTTCAAATCTGCCTTACCAGATATCCTCACCTATAACTTTCAAACTACTTAAAGAGAAGTTTGATTATGGAATATTGATGTATCAACTAGAATTTGCAGAAAGGATGATAGCAAAGCCAGGTAATACTAATTATTCTCGTCTTTCAGTTATGTTATATGTATGTTCAGATGTAGAATTTCTTTTCAAAGTTTCAATGAATTCTTTTTTTCCTAAACCACAAGTATCTTCAGCTGTAATCAAATTAACTCCTAATCCTAAATTAAATATTGATGAATTCTTTTTAAATACATCTAAAGCACTTTTCCAGCATAAAAAGAAAAAAGTTCGTAATGCTCTTATTGACTCTTTCCATGAAATATCTGATATGGATAAAAATATTGTTAAAGACCTTGTTTCACATTTAGATGAAAGATTGATGAACGAGAGAGTCATGAAATTAACACCAGAAGAAATTATGGTAATTTCCAATCAATTAAAGTATTTAATGAATATGTAATTATGTTAAATAAACTGAAGATGAGTTTATATGATCACCCTAAGATTGTATATTTTTAAGAATGGAAAAGTGCAAAATTAAATGTTTAAATGAATTTAATGAGTATTAACTCTTAATTAAAAATTATTTTTTTTAGGATGAATATAAAAATGTTAGAAAATTACAAAGGAATATGCTATAAACCCCATACACAGGTATATGAACCTTCTGAAGACACATTTTTATTTGCAGATAACATAAAAGTGGAGAGAATGAGCCGTGTGCTTGAAATTGGTACGGGTACGGGAATTATAGCAATTATAGCTGCTAAAAGAGCACGGATGGTGATTGCAACCGACATAAACCCCTATGCACTAGAATGCGCTGTTAAAAATATAATCAGAAACAAAGCTTTTAATGTAGAACTACGAGAAGGAGATCTCTTTGAACCCGTAGCTAATGAAAAATTCGATCTTATTCTATTCAATACTCCCTATCTTCCAAATTCAAATGAAGAAAAAGTTGAAGATGAATTAAATGCTGCATGGGACGGTGGAATTAACGGTAGAGAAGTTATAGATAGATTCATCCCGGATATTAAAGATCATCTAAATCCTGGTGGTCGTGTGCAACTGGTACAATCATCTCTATCCGATATAAATAAAACTTTAAAAGATTTGGAAGAACTTGGTTTTAAGGCTTCTGTAACAGCTAAAGAAAAATATTTCTTTGAAGAAGTGGTTGTCATAACTGCATATTATGAAGTTTAATTTAAATCTAAAATTGATTCCTCTTCTAATTTTCAGGTAATTAAAAATAGGTTTTATAGATAAAATAAATAAAGCTTATATACTTATAGAAAATGACCAAAAATAAAAATAAAAAAATTTAATTTATACTTGATTTTCCTAAATATTGTAGATTATAAGAATAAAAAATATTGTAGATTATAAGATAAAAAAATAACAGAAATTATTAAATTAATATTAATATTTGATAAAATATTATATTTAAAAATGGAGGTTTAAAATGAAAGACATCGTAAGAGGATGGCGTCATATTCCACAACGATACAACCTCATAGGATCAAAATGTACCCGTTGCGGAGAAATATACTTTCCGAAAAGAGTAATGTGTCCAGAATGCCGGAGAAAAGGTAAGTTAGAGAATATAAAATTTAGTGGTAAGGGAAAAATTCATACTTACTCCATTATACACACCCCTACAGAAGAATTCAAAGCATTATCTCCCTATACAGTAGCCATAATAGAATTAGAAGAGGGTGCCAAAATAACCAGTCAAATAGTAGACTGTCAAAAAAACGAAGTCAAAATAGGTGACGATGTGGAATTAGTTTTCAGAAAAATAAAAGAAGAAGGCGATGAAGGAGTAATATCTTATGGATACAAATTCAAACTCACAAAATAAAATAGGAGTATTATTAGTAGGCCATGGCAGCAGATTACCCTATGGAAAAGACATAATAAGCCAAATAGCCGATATTTATAAAGAAAAAACAGATTACCATGTTGCTGTAGGCTTCATGAACATGTCAAAACCATCCATACCCGCCGCAATAAACCATCTTGCCACCATTGGCGTAGAAAAAATCGTTGTTACTCCCGTATTTCTAGCTCCTGGAGTACATACCACACAAGATATACCCAACATTTTAGGCTTAAATAATATTCAAAGAAAACATAATCATCAGGAAGACCAAGAACATAATCATGGTCATAGCCATGAAGAAGATGTAGATGAAATCCAATTTAAAGGCGAAATCATTTACACTGAGCCATTGGGCGCTGATGAAAGAATCGCAAATATAATAAAAGATAGGGTTGATGATGCCCTCTAAAAACCGTAAAATTTCTGATTTGGGCGAAAAAAAACTTATAAAAAGACTTCTTGAAAAGAGTCAAAAATATCCATTCAAATCTATTTTTTTTGATACTCTATCATTCAAAAGCCGAAGTGATGATGCAGCAATCTTGAACTTTGGAAAAAATTATTTAGCAGCAACTACTGACTTACTAATCCAGTCAACTCACTTCCCAAGACAGATGACTCCCCGACAAATGGGGAAAAAAATTGTGACCGTAAACGTTAGCGACCTCGCTGCCATGGGTGCTGAAAGTTTGGGATTTATAGTAGCCTTGGCTCTACCTCCAGATTTAATGCTTTCTGAATTCGATGAAATCTTAGAGGGAATCTTGGAGGCATGTGAAAATTATCAAATGGCCCTTATTGGTGGAGACACTAATGAATCAACCGAACTAGCATTATATGGAACCTGTCTAGGAATTGTAGCAAAAGATAAGGTTATGATGAAGAGCGGATCTCAAGTAGGAGATGTAATCGCGGTTACAGGACCTTTAGGACTTGCAGCGGCTGGATTTGAAATCCTATCCGCTGAAAAATTAAAGTTAAAAAACATAAACCATAATTTTAAAGAACTTGCCCTTAAACATGCTTTAGAACCCAAGGCACAATTGGAGAAAGGAATTTCATGTTCAAAAACAGGTGCCGTGACATCTGCAACAGACATCACTGATGGTCTTCTAAGTGAACTTGAAGAACTCATACAAGCTAACCAAACGAACATAGGAATGATCATTTATGAAGATAAAATACCCATACCAGATGAAATCTTTGAACTCGCTAGTAAAATAGGTAAAGATCCCCTTGAAATGGCTTTATCATATGGTGAAGACTTTGAAATCCTATTAACCATTAAAAAAGACAAATTTCACGAAATAAAAGATAAAATTTCACTTTATGAATTAGGTTATGTAACTTCATCCGGACATATTCAAATGATAGATAAGGAAGAAAAAACAGATATATTAATTCCAAAGGGCTATGAACACTTTAAAAAAAATGATAAATTTTAATAAAATTATCTCGGGTGAAAATCATGAGGAAAGAAGCCATACTTTATGAAAAAGTAGGCAAAGCCTTAAATTGCAAAATCTGTGAAAGAAGATGCATCATTTCTGAAGGCAAAAATGGTTTTTGTGAAATGAGAGAAAATAATGAAGGTAAAATTTATACCCTTAACTATGCTGCAGCATCATCACTCGCTGTGGATCCTATAGAGAAAAAACCATTATTTCACTTCTACCCGGGAAGTACAGTATTCTCGATTGGAAGTGTAGGCTGCAATTTCCGGTGTAGGCACTGTCAAAACTGGGGTATATCCCAGTCACAGTTGGAACAAATACCTACCAGAGAAATACTACCAGAAGAAGCTATAAGACTCACCAAAGAAAATAGATGCCGATCAATCGCCTGGACCTATAATGAACCCACCATGTGGTTCGAATACTCATTAGATTCCGCTAAAATAGCAAAAAAAGAAGATATAAAAACGATTTATGTAACCAATGGTTACATGACGGAAGAATCCTTCGATCAGATCAAACCATACTTAGATGCTGCTAACATTGACCTTAAAGGCATGTCCGATAAATTTTATAAAGATTTGTGCGAAGCCCGACTCCAGCCTGTGTTGGATAACATAATAAGGTTTCATGATGCCAAAATACATATAGAAATTACCAATTTAATGATACCTGGTTACAACGATTCTGAAGCAGATGTTAATGCATTGGTGAAGTTCATAGTAGATGAAGTCGGAGTGGAGGTTCCCCTACATTTTACACGATTCTTCCCTCAATATCGGTTAACAAACCTTCCCCCAACTGAAGTTAGATTATTGAAAAAAGCTCAAACAATAGCCAAAGAAGCTGGTATTAAATATGTTTACATTGGAAATGCTCCTTCATTGGGGGGAGAGAACACTTACTGTCCTGCGTGTGGAGAGCTTATTATAGAGCGGAACGGCTTCAAAGTTATAAGCGACGAGAAAAAGATAAAAGAATGTCCCACTTGTAAATCCAAAATAGATATTGTTACTGACTAAAAAAAATGATGAAGAAATTAATTTGTACATTTTAAAGAATTTATTAGAATATTAATGCTGATTAATAGAGTATCTATAACTGTTAAGAGTTTAAAAATTTGATGAATAAATATTTTTTTTTATATTAATTATTTTTGTTTACTAACTCTCTCGAACTTCTCTTTTTTATCAATTGGCATCGTTGCATCAACTCCTACCTTCGTAGTTGTACCGTCAGGTTTTGCACAAGGATCAAGTGAAGAACCTCTTGCTCCTGGAATTATCATGATATCTTCATCTCCTTTAACTCGGGTTGCGATGGCGTATTCAATATCATTACTTTTAAAGATATCAATATCCTCATCAACCACCGCGCAATGTTTTAGTGATGGATGAGCTGTTAAAGCCGCCATTAAAGCATTTTTACCATCACCTTGTGTCTGTTTTTGGATAGAGACTACCGCATGCAACCAGCAGCAGCCACCCTCAGTTAAAACTACATTTTTAACTGTAGGGACCGTGTTTTGCACTATATTATATATACGTGGCTCCTGAGGTAAACCTTGTAACAGTTTATGTTCAAATCCAGCAGGCATTATGGCATGATATAATGAATCTTTTTTATAATGCATTTTATTTAGTTCGATAACCGGTTCGTTCCTTATTACATCATAAGTGTCTGTGAGATCTACAAATGGGCCTTCTGCAGCCCTTTCATATGGTAATATTTTACCTTCTAATAATATTTCACATTCAGGCACTTCTAAATCAACTGTGTCACATTTTATTAATTTCATTTGACCGTGGTGGAAGTTATTAGCCACTTCCAATTCATCTACGTTAATAGGTATGGATGTGCAGGATGCTAAAAGAGTGGCTGGATGCATACCTATAGCGATGGCAATTTCTAATGGTTGATCCATCTTTTCTGCTTTCTGGTAGTATGTATACAGATTTCGGGGAACAATTCTAACTCCTAAACGATTAGTAGTTGATACAAGCATACGATGTATTGATGCATTTCTTACACCAGTCTCCGGATCTTTAGCTATAATCACTCCCGCTGTAATATAAGGCCCGCCGTCATTTTTGTAATAAGTTAATATGGGAAGTTCTCTTAAATCAGCTTTCTTTGAGACCTGGAATTTCTCATTAGCACTTTGAATTCTTGTTATAGGTTTGGGATTTCCCATCGCCTCAATTATTCTACTACTTATCTCAGGAACATTTATTGATAATGCGCGGGCGATTTTTGCCCTAGTATTGCATAAGCCAGATATGATACGTATATTACTTTTTTTAACGTTTTCAAAGATTATAACATCTTTATCATGTTCTTTAAGTATTTTTGAAGCTTCATATTTTGTGGAAATTTTTTCTTCAATTTTTACGACATTGAATTCATTTTCAAGGACTTTTAAAAATTCTCTCATTTATTCAGACCCACTATAAATTGATTAAGTATATCTAAATATCTAAATTTTAACTCCATTAATTCATTTAAAATTATTATCAAAAATTCCCTGTTTTACATATACTACTTTTAAACTTTAAAAAATTATCTTTTAATTGTTCATTACCTATTCCTAGCAGTTCAGCAGCGAATAAAGCCCCATTTCCTCCGGAATCTATACCCATGGTGGCTACCGGCACTCCTGGCGGCATGTCCACCATGGATAGTAAAGCATCAAATCCACCCAGTCTAATGTTACACGGTACCCCTATAACAGGTTTTTCCGTATATGCAACTACTGCCCCTGTAACGTGCGCTGAAAGCCCAGAAATGGCTATAAATAATTTTACATCCTCCACTTGTTCCATAAAATCTTCAAACTTTACAGGATTTCTGATAGGAGATGCAACTAAAGAATCATAGGATATATTCATCTTATCCAAGAATTTTGTGGTTTTTTTAGCCACTTTTATATCTGAATAGCTTCCAGCAATCACTGCCACGTCAGGATTTGAATGATCCGACTCATAATTAGACATTTCATTGGAATCTAATGTATGGACTTCAAAAGTCTTTTCTTCTGCAGTATCAAGTTTAAATGATATTTTAGAGTAATAAGGACCTTTAAGTTTGTCTTCAAGTTTTGCTTCATCTTTATCTACTTTAAAGAAAAAATCTTTTCTCATAGCTGAAAGATTTTCTCTAACCTTCATATTATTGATGCCTATTATCTGTGAAGCCAGTATAGCACCGTTTTCACCACGATCAATACCTACCGTTGCCACAGGAGCTCCCAATGGCATCTGCACAGATGCAAACATCGCATCCAGTCCTCCTAACTTCACTTCTACAGGTACAGCTACCACCGGCTTATGAGTGTTAGCTGCTATAATTCCTGGAAGATGAGCTGAAAGCCCAGCTATGCCCATAAAAACTTCTACCCCATTTTTAGTCGATTCTTCAACTATACTCTTAACTTTTTGATGGGTTCTATGAGCCGAGGCTACCCGCAAATCATAAGGGATCTCCATAGTTTGCAGGATGTTTATAGCCTTTTCAGCTATAGTAAAATCAGATGCACTTCCCAGTAATATCATAACCTTAGGTTCCATCCTACCACCAGAATATTCCTCAAATTAACCTACAAATAATGAATTATAATTGTTAAACTTCATTTTATAATAAAATAAAACTATCTTATACTAAACGTATATTTCACTAAAAAGTTAATAAAGTTTTTTGGTAAAGAATTGGGAAAACAATTAAAAGTACAAATTTATACAATTATTACTAAGCTAAATAAATTCAGTTTGAAAAAAGAATTTTTTTGAGGTGTACTATAAGTGTTATGGATCATTCTATTATTATTTTCTATTATTTCTTCAATTAAAACCATTAATTCCGAAAATATGTCTGTGTCAATCATAATACCTGCATTTAACGAAGATAAAACCGTGAGTAATGTAATAAAGGCTGTGAAATCCTTAAATTATATCGACGAAATCATAGTGGTGGACGATGGCTCTCAAGATAACACAGCCCAAGTAGCTGAAAATGCAGGTGCTAAGGTAATACAACACCTTAAAAACCGAGGAAAAGGATCTGCCATAAAAACAGGTTTTAATAAATCTATCGGAGATATTATAGTTTTTTTAGATGCCGATATTCAAAATTTAACCTCTAAACAGGTTGATAACATAATAAAACCAATAATCAATGGAGAAGCGGATCTTACAAAAACTAAATTTAAAAGAGAAGCTGGTCGAGTAACCGAATTAACTGCTAAACCTTTATTAAAATTCTTTTTCCCTGAAATAAAATTTGATCAACCTCTCAGCGGTCAGTTCGCTGTTAAAAGATCTTTTCTTAATAGAATAAAGTTAGAGGATGATTATGGGGTAGATGTGGGAATTGTTTTAGATGCAGATGTCAGAGGAATGAAAATTAAAGAAGTGGATATTGGAAAAGTCAACCACATGCTATCTCCACTCAATGACCTTAACATTGTTGCCACCGAAGTAGTGAGGACTATAGTGGATCGGGCCACTCAGTATGGTCGTGTTACCATGATTGATTCTCTTGGAAAATCAATAAGAATGGAAGTACTAGGACTTTCCTTAGTTTTTTTAGGACTCTTCACCATATTCTTTGTAAGACCCATTCCATTACAATTAGGAGTGGTAATATCCATATTAGGAACTGCTATGGCAGTTTTTTATATAATTAAAATACTCAGAATGTCTATTAACATGATGAGAAAACCTGGTGCAAGGTTACAGACATTTAGATCTTTCTTTTACATGCATTCTCCCATTGTAGTATCTGGAATTATATTGTTAGCTATGATCAGCACGCTCTTTGGTGCAGTTCATTATGAAAATGGAAAAATATCCATTGAACCTAACTCCCGGAACCTGATTATATCCACTGATAATAGTAACATCTATATAAGAGGCCCTTACACTGTCGAAAGTTCTCTAGACAATGAAACTTCTATTATAAGAATGCCTCAAGACGCTATGAATACGTTAGAATTTAATTATGGTGACTCAATCTATATAAATGGTCATGATTACACCTTAAACCAGACTCTTCCCGGAGGGGATAATGTAATGAGTGTACCCCCCGACGTTATGACTTCTCTTGGATTAAATAGTGGAGATGTAATAATAGATAGTGATATCAGAAATCTATTCACCAATCTTTACGCTGAAAAATATCTTCCAATGCAAAATGATAGTAATTTAACTATTAAAGAAGGTGTCATAATAAAACCAGGTCCCGATTATGCCCGTAATGTTAACATATACTTGAATAACCAGCAAGTAACTAGCACCGCAGGGATATTTAAAAATGGGACTTATAACGTCTACCTTAATGGGATACTATATAAATCCATTTACTATAATGATCAAAATCCCCAAGGCAATTACACTTTATACTATGGGCAAAATGTTATAACGATAGAGATTGATGGCCAAAGCCAATCTGATGTAGCATTTGCATCTTCAGATGAGGGGTGGTTCCTCAATCTAACTTTTAACAATGAAAGTTTTAACAATGAAGGTTAATAATAAACTTTAACCGCTTCCTTCACATCATCATAAAGTCCTAGAGCAGCTAATGCTCCGATTTCACCCCGGGCCCCAGTAACTTCCACTAATTGAACTCCCACATCATCTGCTGTTCTTTGTGCTTCCTCCAATGTTATCATAGATTTTTTAGCATTTTCTGAATATGATCTGAGTTTTACGGGGATTCCAATACCTTCAAGAACTGCTATTGATGTTTTATCTGATAAAGTGTAGTTTTTAAGTAGTTCATACGTTTTTTTAACTAACATTTCTTTTTCGCCTGGCTTAACCGCGAATACTAATGCTATAGCTACACAATTCTGGGTTTTATTAGGATTATGAGGATAAAGCTGCACTGTTACATGATCTAAATAATCAAAACCCATTTCATTGAGTTCCATGCCTACATTATTAGCTAAAGTCCAAGTAGCTCCTTCATCCTTAGTATCCGTATCATCTATCCCTATAACGACTTTTTCCATACGTGGAGTGATTACTCCAGCTCTGCCCACTTTGGATCCTCCCCCCACTTCATAAAGTTCCACTCTCTTAACCCCTTCAGCCATGCCCCTACACATAGCTGCACCTACACCAGCGCCGGCTAATCCCGAATGAACCACTCGCACTTCATCTCCATCAACCGAGACTTCTTCAATTCCTGCTGCGTTGAAACTAGGTTTAAGTTTAACATCACTTTTTCCTACTTTGAGTAGATATGTATGTTTATCTCCATCTCGTCTTGAACTTAAAACCAGATTACTGCTCTTTTTATACTGATAAATCATCCATTCTGACCCTCCAATACAAGGATGGTATTCAACCAGCTCCACCATGTCATCATCGACCATAGTTAATATTTTTTTGTACGGGGCTATCCATGGACTTTTAAATTTATTTTTTAAATCATGAGGATTCAATATTTCCATAAAAATATCTCCTTAATGTTTAATTTGCCCATTATTATTCAATTTTAGGTTATTATTAGGACTAATAAACCCTTTTTCTTAATATTATAAACTTTTTTTAATTCGTGAGAATTTCCTCACCAATACTCATCTAATTTTTTTCAATTTTATTTTACTACAAAATGATGGAAAAAAAAAATTATTTAAAAAAAATTTAAACTGTGAAACACTCCGTTTTCTTCATACGATTGCGTATAAATAATTTGTTTCCATAATAAAAAAAGAAATAATAAAAAAAATAAAACTTAATTCAACCTTTCATACATCTTAACGGCAGCTTCCACCGCCCTTTTAGCATAATCCACCCTTTGATGAGCTTCCAAACGAGTCATACCAGGCCCAGAAATACCCAATGCTACTGGTTTATCATATTCCAATGCTAAATCAGCTATTTTACGGGATGCATGTTGTACTACTATTTCATCATGAGAGGTTGATCCTTCAATTACTGCCCCTAAAGTTATCACAGCATCTATTTGATCATTTTTCAGGAGTTTTTTTATTGCTAGAGGCATGTCAAACACGCCAGGTACAGTTATAACTTCAGTTATTTCAGATTCCAGGAATTTAGCATGCTCGCGCGCAAGTTCCAGCATCATCTGAGTTATATCATAATTAAATTCTGAAACTACCGCCCCTATTCTAACTTTTACCATCATATTCCCTCCTTTTAGCTTAAAAAACAGATTGAAATTATACAATTCTTCAATATGCGATTATTAAACTTCAAATTATTATGTTTATAATTATATAAACGCAGTAATAATTGCAACTGAACTGAAAACCATTATAAGAATTATAAATATGGCAATTATCTGTGCTCTAGTCATTTTTTTTAATCTCCCAAGAATTTAGAAATTTCTTCTAAAGTCTCTACTAATATTTTAATCTCTTCATCAGTATTATAATAATGGATGGATGCTCTTACTGTTCCTCCTAAGTCATAAGCGCCAATTTGTTTTATGGCTGGTATTGCGCAGTGAAATCCGCTTCTAACACATATTCTTTGCTGTTCATCCAATATTTTTGCCACATCATGTGGATTAACACCACTTATATTAAACCCTACCATATCATAAATATTTTCTGGACTACCATAAACAATGATGTTTTTTATATTCTCAATTTCACTGAACATCATCTTTGTAAGTTTTTTGCCATGCTTTTCAATTTTTTCAATTCCAATTTTGTTTAAATAATCTATAGCTGCCCCTAAACCTATCACTCCTGCTATATTCTGTGTACCACCCTCAAAACGAGCGGGGATTTTCGACAATTTAAAATCATCTTCAGTAACTTGCACTACTGTTCCTCCCCCTAGATTCTGGGGTTGTAAATCACTTATAACTTGCTGACTACAGTAAAGAAACCCTGTTCCCACAGGGCCTAGTAAGCCTTTATGCCCGGGACAAGCAACGAAGTGAGCATTAATTTTTTTCACATCTATTGCCATATGACCTGCAGATAGAGCAGCATCCACCATGTATAACAAATCATTTTCCTCTGCTATCTTACCTATTTCTTCTACGGGCTGAATAGCTCCTATAGAATTGGACACGTGAGTGATTGTTAAGAGTCTAACAGTTTCATCAATAGCTTCTGCTAAATCAGCGGGATCTACAACTCCATATTGATCTGCCTTAACTATTTTCACGTTAATACCCTTTTTTTTAAGATTAAGCCAGGGTATTAAATTGGAATGGTGTTCTATATTGGGAACTATTATTGAATCTCCTTTTTTAAAGTTAAACCCATTAGCAACCATGTTTATGGCTTCAGTTGTGTTTTTAGTGAATATCACTTCATCTTCACTGCAATTTATGAATTTAGCTAACTTTCCTCTTGTTTTTTCAAATTCTGATGTAGCTTTAACTGCAGTTCGGTAAGCTCCCCTACCCGTGTTGGAATTGAATCGATAGAAATAATTACACATAGCATCCACTACTGGTTTTGGAGTTGGTGTAGTGCTGGCAGCGTCTAAATATATTACTTCTTTAAGGAAGGGAATATCTGCTCTTACATCGTCTGTTTTCATATGTTAGGCCCTCAATAAACTTTATGAATTATTTTTTTTATTAATAAATTAATTATCAATTAAATTTTCTTCCAGTTTTCTACGAACTTCACGAGCCATTTCCATGGTGGAAGATTCCCCGTTCAAATCTCTAGTGACCACTTTTCCTTCACTTAAAACTTTAATCAGTGCATTTTCTAGTTTACGTGCTTCTTCATGTTCTTCCAGATAATCCAGCATCATCACCGCAGATAAAATCATGGCAGAAGGATTTGCAGTCCCTTTACCAGCATGACCAGGTGCAGAACCATGTACTGGCTCAAATAATCCTATTTCTTCCCCAATATTAGCTGATGGAATTAATCCTAACCCTCCCACTAATCCTGCTCCTTCATCAGATAGTATATCTCCAAAGAGATTGGTGGTTACTATAACATCAAACATCTCAGGTTTAGTGATAAAAAACATTGCAGTAGCATCAACATAACGATCATCCAGCTCCATATCCGGATAATCCTGTGCAACTTTATAAAAAATTTCTTTAAATAAACCATCAGTTTTTTTTAATACATTGGCCTTATGTACTGCTGTAACTTTTTTTCTATTGGTCTTTTTAGCGTATTCAAAAGCAAATTTGCAAATCCTTTCGGAAGCTTTTTTGGATACAACCCGCAACGCAGTGGCTCCTTCTTCAATGTATTCTTCCAAACCAATATAGAGTCCTTCCGTGTTCTCTCTTACAATTACAAAATCAAGATTATCAAAGATAGAATTTGTGCCGGGATAAGATTTAACTGGCCTGAGATTAACGTAAAGATCTAGTTCCTGCCTTAATCTCACAATTACATCAGCAGCAGATTCTCCTGCCGCGCCAAATAAGCATGCTTGAGAATCCTTTACTATATCTATAGTTTCCTGAGGTAATGCCACCCCTGTTTTCTCTGCATACTCATCACCAGCATCAGCAAATTTATAATTAAACCTAACATCTAAAACTTCTAGGATATGCAAAGTAGCTTCCATAACTTCTTTTCCAATCCCATCTCCAGGTATAACAGTTATTTTATACATAAAAACTCTCCATTTTCTCTTTAATTAAGTTTGAAATTTAATTCTTCAAAATTTATATTCAATTGTTTTTATTTAATGTAATTTTATTTAGATTAACTCAATTAATCTTTTTCAAGTTTTTCCTTGAGATAAGGAATTAAACCGCCTTTATTAAGAATGTCTAACATGAATTCTGGAAGGTTTTTAACCTCAAATTCTTCTCCAGTATTAAGATCTTTTAAGACCCCTCTTTCAATACTTATCTCAATCTCATCTCCTTGGGAGACTTTTTTTGAAATATTTTTTGATTCTAGAAGAGGAAGACCAACATTTATAGCATTACGATAAAAAATTCTAGCAAAAGATTCAGCAATTACTGCAGATACTCCAGCACCTTTAATAGCTATGGGTGCATGTTCTCTGGAAGATCCACAGCCAAAATTTTTTCCAGCCAAAATAATGTCTCCTTTTTGGACTTTATGTGAGAAATCAGAGCCTAATCCCTCCATAACATGCCCTGCTAGCTCTTTTTCATCCGTTAAAACCAGGTACCTGCCAGGAATTATTATATCGGTGTCTATATCATCTCCAAATTTCCAAACTCTTCCTTTAATTTTTTTCTCCATTGCAAAAACACCCATAAATTAAAATTTTTTGATATGTAAAATATTTGTAAATTTAAAAAAATTTATTTATCTCGAGGATCGATTAAACTTCCTTTGATAGCAGTTGCAGCAGCTACCGCTGCGGAGCTCAAATATACTTCTGCTTCCGGACTTCCCTGCCTACCTCTGAAATTACGGTTAGAAGTAGATAAACTAACTTCACCAGCCCCCAATAGTCCTACGTGCCCTCCCAAGCAGGGACCGCAGCAGGGATTGCAGATTAATGCTCCGCTATCTACAAATATTTTAAGGAGCCCTTCATCCATAGCCTTCGTATAAATCTCCCGAGAAGCTGGTATAACAAGCATTCGTACATTTTTTGCTATATGATGGCCTTTAATAATTTGAGCAGCAGTTCTAAGATCCTCCAATCGACCGTTAGTACATGATCCTAGGAAAACCTGATCAACATGTGTTCCTTCAACTTCAGAAATGGATTTAACATTATCCACATGATGAGGACATGCAACTTGTGGTTCCAGATTATTCACATCGATTTGCATGGTTTGCAAGGATTTTGCATCATCATCTGTTTTCATGATTTCATATTTTTTATTGGAACGTCCTTCTAAATATTTTATAGTTTTATGGTCAGGTTCCACTAAGCCAGTTTTCCCCCCCATCTCTATAGCCATATTACAGAGCACCATTCTTTCAGATATAGACATTCCTTTAGTTGTTTCTCCTGCAAATTCACAAGCCTTATACGTAGCTCCATCAGCTCCTATTTTTCCGATTATGTTTAATATAACATCTTTAGCAGATACATAATCATTTAATGATCCTTCAATTTGGAATTTTATGGTTTCAGGGACTTTGAACCATAATTTACCCGTAGCAAAAACCATTGCCATATCAGTAGAGCCAATACCTGTGGCAAATGCACCTAATGCTCCGTGGGTACAAGTGTGAGAATCAGTTCCAACTACCACTTCTCCGGGGAGAATATGTCCTTTTTCGGGGAGAACTTGATGACACACTCCTTCATTAATGTCGT